>NZ_JBTMMT010000090.1:0-20409 GCF_055517075.1 Micromonospora sp. DSM 43699 | reverse complement strand
GGCGTGGGGTGGGGCGTGGGGTGGGGTGGGCCCGGGGTGGGCGGGTAGGCTCGCCGGTCGACGCCGCCCCCACCCCGGGCGGGATCCGCAGGTCGCCGGGACCCCGGGTGGCCACGAACCCGGCCGGACCCGGCACCACCGGGGCGACGGCGAGGAAGCGCAGCGATGATCAGTGTCTTCGACCTCTTCAGTGTCGGCATCGGCCCGTCCAGCTCGCACACGGTGGGCCCGATGCGGGCCGGGCGTACCTTCGTCACCGGGCTGAAGGCCGACGGGCTGCTGCACACCGTCGCCCGGGTCCGGGCCGAGCTGTTCGGTTCTCTGGGCGCGACCGGCCACGGCCACGGCAGTGACCGGGCGGTGCTGCTCGGGCTGGCCGGGGAGAGCCCGGAGACGGTGGACACCGACAGCGTCGGGCCCCGGGTCGCCGAGATCCGTGCCCAGCGCCGGCTCGCCCTGCTCGGCACCCAGGAGATCGACTTCGAGCCGGACCGGGACCTGGTGCTGCACCGCCGCCGGTCGTTGCCGTACCACCCGAACGGGATGGTCTTCTCGGCCTGGGACGCGGCGGGGGAGCAGGTCCTCACCCGGACGTACTACTCGGTCGGTGGTGGGTTCGTGGTGGACGAGGCGGCGGCCGGGGCGGACCGGATCAGGCCGGACGCCACCCCGGTCCGGCATCCGTTCACCACAGGTGCCGAGCTGCTGGAGGTCACCGCCGGCACCGGCCTGTCGATCAGCGCGGTGATGCTCGCCAACGAGCTGTCCTGGCGCAGCGAGGCGGACGTGCGGGCGGGGCTGCTGGACATCTGGCGGGTGATGCGGGAGTGCGTGGCGCACGGCGGCGAGCGGGACGGCGTACTGCCGGGTGGGTTGCGGGTCCGTCGTCGCGCCGCCGAGCTGCGCCGCAGCCTGGAGGCGGACGCCGGCTCGACCGACCCGCTGCGCGCGATGGACTGGGTGACCCTGTTCGCGCTGGCGGTCAACGAGGAGAACGCGGCGGGTGGCCGGGTGGTCACCGCCCCGACGAACGGCGCGGCCGGGATCATCCCGGCGGTGCTGCACTACTACACCCGGTTCGTGCCGGGCGCCTCCGACGAGGGGGTGGTGCGGTTCCTGCTGGCCGCCGGGGCGATCGGGGTGCTGTTCAAGGAGAACGCCTCCATCTCCGGGGCGGAGGTGGGCTGTCAGGGCGAGGTCGGGTCGGCCTGTTCGATGGCCGCCGCCGGGCTGGCCGAGGCGTTGGGTGGCACCCCCGAGCAGGTGGAGAACGCCGCCGAGATCGGCATGGAGCACAACCTCGGGTTGACCTGCGACCCGGTCGGGGGGCTGGTGCAGATCCCCTGCATCGAGCGCAACGCGGTGGCTAGCATCAAGGCGATCACGGCGGCCCGGTTGGCGCTGCGCGGCGACGGGGTGCACCACGTCTCGCTCGACAAGGTCATCAAGACCATGCGCGAGACCGGGGCGGACATGAAGGTCAAGTACAAGGAGACGGCACGCGGCGGCCTGGCCGTCAACGTGATCGAGTGCTGAGGGGCGTTCGTTCACCGACTGCTAACCTGTCGTCCGTTGTTGTCAGGCGGGAGGCGACGGTGACCGCAGGCGTCACGGCGTTGTGGTCGCACCGCAACTCGCTGCGCATCCTGGTCAGGCGCGATCTCGCGGTGAAGTACCAGCAGTCCGTGCTCGGTTACTTCTGGTCGCTGATCGAGCCGCTGGGGATGGGCGCGATCTACTTCTTCGTCTTCGGGGTGCTCTATTCCGGGCCGACCAACCGGCACCTCGGCGAGGCCGCCGGGTCGTACCCGCTCTTCCTGATCACCGGCATCTTCGCCTGGATGTGGACGAGTTCGGCACTGAGCGAGGCGACAAACGCGTTGACCGGGCAGTCCCGCCTGATCACCACGATGAACGTGCCCCGGCAGGTCTTCCCGATCGGCCGGGTCACCGGCCGGTTCGCCGAGTACGTCGCCGGCCTGCCGATCCTGCTGGCCGTCGCCGCCGTCTACGCCGCCCACGGCCGGATCGAGCTGGGCTGGTCGCTGCTGAGCCTGCCGCTGGCCGTCGCCGTGCAGGGCACCCTGCTGGTCGGGCTGGCCCTGCTGCTGTCCGCGGTGAACGTGCTGATGCGCGACGTGGAGCGGTTCATGCGGCTGGTCATCCGGGTGCTCTTCTATGCCACCCCGATCATCTATCCGTTGAGCCTGGTCCGGGAGTCCGGCATGCCGACCTGGGTGAAGGTGGCGTACGAGCTGAACCCGCTGGTCGGCATCTTCCAGCTCCAGCACGCCATCTGGTACCCGGACGAGTTCCCGGACGCCCGGCTGCTGACCACCACGATCGCCGGCAGCCTGCTGGTGCTGGTGGCCGGCTGGTGGGCGTTCCGCCGGCTCGAACCGGCCGTGCTGAAGGAACTGTAGGTGCCGCCGATCATCGAGGCGCAGGGTCTCGGCATCCGTTTCGTCCGTAACCGTCGTCGGCAGCTGCGGCTGCGGGAACTCTTCATCCACCGGGGCGGTCGGGCCGCCGTCGCGGGCCAGTTCTGGCCGCTGCGGGACGTCTCGTTCACTGTCGAGGCGGGCGACACGCTGGGCGTGATCGGGCGCAACGGCACCGGCAAGAGCACCCTGCTGCGGTTGATCGCCGGGGTGCTCATCCCCGACGAGGGGCGGATCCGGGTCCGGGGCGACGTCGCGCCGCTGCTGGAGCTCTCCGCCGGGTTCTCCAACGACCTGACCGGGCGGGAGAACCTCTACCTGGTCGGCGGGCTGCACGGGTTGTCCTCGGGCTACCTGAAGCGGCACTTCGACGACATCGTGTCGTTCGCCGGTGAGCAGGTGGAGCGGGCCATCGACACCTCGGTCCGGCACTACTCGTCGGGGATGAAGGTACGGCTCGGATTCGCGATCATCTCGCACCTGCCGCACCCGGTCCTGCTGATGGACGAGGTGACCGCGGTGGGCGACGCGGAGTTCCGCAAGAAGTGTTATTCGACTATCGACCGACTGCTCGCGGAGGGGCGCACCTTGGTGCTGGTGTCACACAACGAGAAGGACCTGACCCGGTTCTGCCGTCGGGGGCTCTACCTCGACGGTGGGCGGTTGACCGTGGACGGGACGGTCGCCGAGGCGCTCGACGCGTACCACGCCGCGGTGCCGAGGTGACAGTGGCGATCGTGCTCGCCGCCGGTGCGCCGGCCGCGGGCCCGCCCACCGGCACGGGCGGACCACTTGCCGACCGGCTCGCCGAGCAGTTGCGCCGGGCCGGGGCGGACCGGGTCGCCACCGTCACCGGTCTGACCGAGCTGGCCGCCCTGGTGGACACCGTCACCGGCCCGGTCCTGGTCACCGGGGCCGACCTGGTCGCGCACACGGCCGTACTGAAGCATCTGGTGACCAGTCCGGTCGGCCCGACGGTGGCCCTGGTGCTCACCGACCCGCCGGCCGAAGGCCGGACGGTGGTCCGCGAGGAGCGCGGGCAGGTGGTCGACGCCGGCCCGGAGCTGCCCGACGCCACAGGCGTCTTCGGCGGCGCGCTGCGGGTCGGCGCGGACGACCTGCCCGCGCTGGCCGCCGCGGCCCGCGCCGCCCACGGCCCGGTGACGGCGCAGGCCGCCCACAGCCCGGTAGCGGGGGGCGCGGCCGGCTCCGCCGTGGACCGGCTGTTCGCCGCGCTCACCGACCTCGGCACCCTGACCTTCGCCCACCGGGTACGCCTGCTCGTGGCGCACCGGGTGGCCGATCCGGCCGAGCTGGCCGCCGCCGAGGCGGCCCTGGCCGGGGTGGACGAGGACCGGGCCGAGTTGCGGCTGTCGGTGAAGGAGCGGGACGACTTCTTCACCACCTACTTCGTCAGCACCTGGTCGCCGTACGTGACGAAGGCGTGTGCCCGGCTGGGCCTGACGCCGACCGGGGTCACCATGATCTCGGTGCTCTTCGCGGTGGTCGCGGCGGTGCTCTTCGGTGCCGGTGGCCGGGTCGCCCTGGTGGCCGGCGCGGTCCTGCTCTACCTGGGTTTCGTGCTGGACTGCGTGGACGGACAGTTGGCCCGCTACACCAGGCACTTCAGCGCCTGGGGCGGCTGGCTGGACACGATGGCCGACCGGGCGAAGGAGTACCTGGTCTACGCCGGGCTGGGCTACGGCGCGACGCACGCCGGGTTCCGCTACGGCTGGGCGCTGGCCATCGCCGCGATGACCCTGCAGACCGTCCGGCACATGACCGACGCCTGGTACGGGGTGCTGCACGACGAGGCGGCCCGGCGTCCCCGCCCGGCCACCCCGGCCGCCGGGGGGATCGGCGGGAAGCTGAACGCCGCCTCGACCCGGGTGCAGGCGGACACCGGCTCGGTGTCGTACTGGCTGAAGCGGACGGTGGTCTTCCCGATCGGCGAGCGGTGGGCGCTGATCGCGGTCACCGCCGCGCTGTTCGGGCCGCTGGTCAGCCTGGTCTCGGTGCTGGTGTGGGGGGTGCTGGCGTTCGGCTACACGGGTGCGCTGCGGACCCTGCGGGCGCGTTGGATGTGGGTGCCGGTGCTGGACACGGTCGACGCGACGCTGCACCGTGACGACGGCCCGCTGGCGGCCCGGCTGCCTGTGGTCCGCCCGATGGGTCCGCTGACCCTGGCGGTGCTCGGGGCACTAGGGCCGGCGGTGCTGCTGGTGGTGGGGTTGCTCCGGTCGGCCGGTGACGCCGACCCGGGTGGCCTGCGCTGGTGGTTGCCGGTGGCGCTGCTGGTGCTGCTGGTGGCCGGGCTGGGGGCGGGCGCGGCGCACAACGGGCCGCTGGACTGGCTGGTGCCGGCGGCGCTGCGGGCCGGCGAGTACCTCTTCGCCGTGGTGGTCGGGGTGGTCGGCGGGGTGCCGGCCTGGTTGATCTTCGGGTACGTCTTCGTGCTTACCGTGCACCACTACGACCTGACCGCCCGGTTGGAGAAGCGGCAGGCGGCCCCGCCACTGCACGCCTGGACGCTGGGCTGGGAGGGGCGTTCGGTGCTGCTGGCGGTGGCGGCGATCGCCGGATTTGCCGGCCCTGCCATGGCTACACTCGGTGCGTACCTTCTGGTGGTTTTCGTGGCGAGTGTCGTGCTGGCCTGGGTGGTCCTGCCGGCCCGCGCGAGCCGGGCGGCGGCCGTACCCGTGCGGGGTGGTTCGCCGGGCTGACGACAGGGCGGGCTGACGACAGGGGCGGCCGGATGACGTTGATCAGCTTCGTCGTACCGGCCTTCCGGGTGCAGGGCTACCTGCGCGAATGCCTGGACTCGCTGCTCGACCAGCCGGTGCGGGACATCGAGGTGATCGGGGTCGACGACGCCTCCCCGGACGGCTGCGGCGACATCCTCGCCGAGTACGCGGCCCGCGACCCCCGGGTCCGGGCGGTACGACTGCCGCACAACGTCGGGCTCGGTCCGGCCCGCAACGCCGGGCTGGACCGGGCCACCGGCGAGTACGTCTGGTTCCTCGACGGCGACGACTGGCTCACCCCGGACTGCCTGCCCGAGGTGGCCGACCGGCTCACCGCCACCCGACCGGACGTGCTGCTTGTCGACCACGTCCGGGTGCACTGGGACGGGCACGCCACCCGAAGCGCACTGCCGGAGGTCTTTCCCGAGCTGCCCGGTGCGGCGACCTTCCGGCTGGCGGACCGGCCGCAGACCCTACGCCTGCTGCACACCGCCTGGAACCGGCCGGTCCGCCGGGAGTTCCTGACCGGCCTCGGGCTGCGTTTCGCCCCCGGCTGGTACGAGGACGTCGCATTCAGCTACCCGGTGCTGCTGGCCGCCGACCGGATCGGTGTGCTCGACCGGGTCTGCGTCAACTACCGGCAGCGCCGGGCGGGCGCGATCACCCGGACCCTCGACGACAGGCACTTCGAGGTCTTCGACCAGTGGCACCGGGTGTTCGGCTTCCTCGACGACCGACCGGAGTCGGCCGGGCTACGGCCGGTGGTCTTCGAGCGGATGATCTGGCACTACCTGACAGTGCTCGGCAACGGCGACCGGATCGCCCCGGAACTGCGGCAGGCGTTCTTCCGGCGGATCACCGCCGACCACAGGCGCTTTCACCCGGCCGGGGGCTACCCGGTGCCGGGAGGGTTGGACGGGGTCAAGCACCTGCTGGTCGCCACCGGGCGGTGGCGGACCTTCAGCGCGCTGCGTACCGTCAACCAGGCCCGGGAGACCGCGCGGGTGGCCGGCCGGCGGGCCCGGCCGGTGGCCCGGCGGACCGCCCGGCTGGCCCGGGACGCGCTGCTGCACGAGTACTACCGGGCCGAACTGCGCCGGCCGATCGACCCGACGCTCGCCGTCTACGCCGCCTACTGGTACCGCGGTTACGCCTGCAACCCGGCGGCGATCGACGCCGCCGCCCGCCGGCTCGCCCCGCAGGTACGGGGGGTGTGGATCGTCCGGCGGGACCGGATCGACACCCTCCCGCCCGGCACCGAGTACGTCGTCGCCGGCACCCGCGAGTGTCAGCGGGCGCTGGCGCGGGCCCGGTGGCTGGTCAACAACGTGAACTTCCCCGACTTCGTCCGCAAGCGACCGGGCCAGGTGCACGTGCAGACCCACCACGGCACCCCGGTCAAGGTGATGGGCCTGGACCAGCAGCGGTACCCGCTCGGCGCGGTCGGGATGGACTTCGCCGGGCTGCTGCGCCGGGTGGACCGCTGGGACTACAGCATCACCTCCAACGCCTTCTCCACTCAGATGTGGGACCGCGCCTATCCGGCGGACTACGTGCGGCTGGAGGTGGGCTATCCGCGCAACGACCGGCTGGTCACCGCCAGCGCCGAGGAGGTGCGGGCGGTGCGCGCCCGGCTCGGGATCGCCCCGGGTGAGCGGGTGGTGCTCTATGCGCCCACCCACCGGGAGCACCTGCCGGGCTACCGGCCGCCGTTCGACCCGTACCGGCTGCTGGAGGTGCTCGGGCCGGCGGGGCGGCTGCTGGTGCGCAGCCACTACTTCCACGACCGGGACGGTCGGGACCGGCGGCGCACCGGGGGACGGGTGGTCGACGTCAGTGCCGTCGGTGCCGTCGAGGATCTCTACCTGGCCGCCGACGTGCTGGTCACCGACTACTCGTCGGCGATGTTCGACTACGGGGTCCTGGACCGGCCGATCGTGATCTACGCGCCGGACCGGGACGCCTACCGGGTGGCCCGGGGGGTCTACTTCGACGTCACCGCCGAGCCGCCGGGCGCGGTCGCGTCGACCTTCGACGAACTATGTGGGGTCTTCCGCTCCGGCGCGGTGACCGGGGCGTCGGCCGACCGGGCCCGGGAGGAGTTCCGGGAGCGGTTCTGCCGCTGGGACGACGGGCACGCCGCCGAGCGGGTGGTCCGCCGGGTGTTCCTCGGAGAACCTGGGTGATCCGTGGTGGATCGCCGTACTGGCCCGTAATAGGGCTGTCATCAGTCGAACATGGCACGTTTACCCGATGTGCTAACCCGATGATGCTCGTCACAGTCAACCCCGGGGTTCGGCCAAGCTGGGGGAGGAGACGGTGACCACCGTCGCGCTGAAGGACGTCACAAAGGTTTTCCAGGACGGAACAGTCGCCGTCGACAACGTCAGCCTCGACGTCGTCGACGGTGAGTTCATGGTGCTGCTCGGCCCGTCCGGCTGCGGGAAATCAACCGTTTTGCGAATGATCGCGGGTCTGGCGGACCCGACGAGTGGTGCGGTGCTGCTCGACGGTGAGGTCGCCAACGACCTGCCGCCGCGCGACCGGAGGATCGCCATGGTCTTCCAGGACTTCGCGCTCTATCCGCACATGTCGGTCGGTGACAACATCGGCTTCCCACTGAAGCTGTCCGGGATCGAGCCGGAACCGCGCGGCGAGCGGGTGCAGGACGTGGCCAGCGCGCTCGGCATCGGCGACGTGCTCGCCCGTAAGCCGAGTCAGCTCTCCGGCGGTCAGCGGCAGCGGGTCGCGATGGGCCGGGCGATCGTCCGCCGGCCGGGGCTCTTCCTGATGGACGAGCCGTTGTCCAACCTCGACAGCGGCCTGCGCGCCGAGCTGCGGGCCGAGATCTCCGGGCTCACCCGCGAGCTGGGCGTCACCACCATCTACGTCACCCACGACCAGGCCGAGGCGCTGACCATGGCTGACCGGGTGGCCATCATGCGCAAGGGCGTGCTCCAGGATGTGGGCACCCCCACCCAGGTGTACGGCCGGCCCGCGACCCTGTACGTCGCCGCCTTCCTCGGCAGCCCCCGGATGAACCTGCTCGAGGCGTCGGTCTATGTCCACCTCGACAGGTACGTCACGCTCACCCTCGGTGACCAGGCGCTCTACCTGCCGTGGGACGACATCCGCAGTCGGGCGGTGGCGCACTACCACGGCGAGCGGATCGTGGTCGGGATGCGGGCCGAGGCGCTCACCCCGGTCGCCCCGGACACCCCCGGTGACGTGCTCCAGGGGCGGGTCCGCTACCTGGAGCACCACGGGCACGAGTCGCTCGCCTTCCTCGACATCGGCGCCACCGCCATCATGGTGGACGAGATGAGCGCCCCCGCCGAGGACGCCGTCCCGGGCCAGCGTGGGCTGCGCCGGTTCGGCCAGGTCATGTCCCGGCTCACCGGGCGGGCCGGCGAACCGGAGGAGCCCGCCCCGACGCCCGGCGGCAACCGGGGCAGCGTGCTGAACGACCCCGGCCGGCACCACCGCCGCCCGGCCGAGCTGGCGGTACGGCTCGCCCCCTACCCGGCGATCTCGGCGGGTCACCCGATGGCGGTCGCGGTCCGGATGGACGCCCTGCACTTCTTCGACGAACGCGGCGACCGCATCGACGTCGGCTGGCGCTGACCCTGCCCCGCCCCGGGTTGTCGGCCCGCGTGGCGGGTGGGGAAAGGGGTTTGCCCGACCGGGACGGTGGATAGATTCGTAGCGTGCTGGGCCTACCTGCTCATGTGACCGCCTGCCTCTTCGACCTCGACGGCGTGCTGACCCAGACCGCCAAGGTGCACAACGCCGCCTGGAAACAGACCTTCGACGACCTGCTGCGCCGGCACGCCGAGGCCAGCGGCGAACCGTTCCGGCCGTTCGATCCCGGCCCGGACTACAACCGCTACGTGGACGGGAAGCCACGCGCCGACGGGGTGCGTTCCTTCCTCGCCTCCCGGGGCATCACCCTGCCCGAGGGGAGCCCGGACGACCCGCCGGGCGCGGACACCGTCAACGGTGTCGGCAACCGCAAGAACGTGGTGCTGCTCGACCGGATCCACCACGACGGCGTCGAGGCGTACCAGGGATCGGTGGCCTATCTGAAGGCGGCCGAGCGGGCGGGGTTGCGCCGCGCGGTGGTCTCGGCCAGCGCCAACTGCCGCGACGTGGTCGCCGCCGCCGGCCTGGAACCGATGCTTGAGGTACGCGTCGACGGGCTGGTCGCCCGCGCCGAGGGGTTGCGCGGCAAGCCGCATCCGGACACCTTCCTCGCCGCCGCCGAGCTGCTCGGGGTGGCCCCCGCCGACGCCGCCGTCTTCGAGGACGCGCTGGCCGGGGTGGCCGCCGGCCGGGCCGGCGACTTCGGGTACGTGATCGGTGTCGACCGCGCCGGGCAGGCCGACGAGCTGCGCGCCCACGGTGCCGACGTGGTGGTCACCGACCTCGCTGACCTGCTGACCGGACCGGCCGCATGATCCGCGAACGGGCCTATCCGGTCGAGCCGTGGCACATCCGGGAGACCCGTCTCGACATGGACGTGCTGGCCCAGTCCGAGTCGGTCTTCGCGCTCTCCAACGGCCACATCGGGCTGCGCGGCAACCTCGACGAGGGCGAGCCGCACGGCCTGCCCGGCACCTACCTGAACTCCTTCTACGAGCTGCGTCCACTGCCCTACGCGGAGGCCGGGTTCGGGTTCCCCGAGTCGGGGCAGACCATCGTCAACGTCACCAACGGCAAGCTGATCCGGCTGCTCGTCGACGACGAACCCCTCGACCTGCGCTACGGCGAGCTGCTCAGCCACCAACGGGTCCTCGACCTGCGGGCCGGCACCCTCTACCGGGAGATGCACTGGCGCTCGCCCGCCGGCCGGGAGGTGAAGGTCCGCAGCACCCGGCTGGTCTCCTTCACCCAGCGCTCGGTCGCCGCTATCCACTACGAGGTGGAGGCGGTCAGCGGCCCGCTGCGGCTGATCCTCCAGTCCGAGCTGGTCGCCAACGAGAACCTGCCGGCGCAGAGCCGCGACCCCCGGGTCGCCGCCGTGCTGGAGTCACCGTTGCAGGCCGAGGAGGAGCTGACCACCGACGACGGCGGTCTGCTCATCCACCGCACCAAGGTCAGCGGGCTGCGGGTGGCCGCCGGGATGGGCCATGACGTCACCGCACCGAGCCGGACCACGATCGAGTCCGAGGGGTACGAGGACTGGGTCCGTACCACGGTCGGCTGCGTGCTCCAGCCCGGCGAGTCGCTGCGGGTGGTCAAGTACCTCACCTACGGCTGGTCCAGCCGGCGCTCCCTGCCGGCGCTGCGTGACCAGGTCGGCGCGGCGCTCGCCGCCGCCCGGCTGACCGGCTGGGACGGTCTGCACCGGGAGCAGCGGAAATACCTCGACGAGTTCTGGGACGCCGCCGACGTCCGGGTCGAGGGGGACCCGGAGGTGCAGCAGGCGGTCCGGTTCGGGCTGTTCCACGTGCTCCAGGCCGGGGCGCGGGCCGAGCGGCGACCGATCTCCGCCAAGGGGCTCACCGGCCCCGGCTACGACGGGCACGCCTTCTGGGACACCGAGATGTTCGTCCTGCCGGTGCTGACGTACACCCAGCCCGGCGCGGTACGCGACGCGCTGTACTGGCGGCACGCCACCCTGGAGCAGGCCCACGAACGGGCCCGTACGCTGAACCTGGCCGGCGCGGCCTTCCCGTGGCGCACCATCGAGGGCCCGGAGTCGTCGGCGTACTGGCCGGCCGGCACCGCCGCCTTCCACATCGCCGCCGACGTCGCCGACGCGGTGCGCCGCTACGTGCTGGTCACCGGCGACGAGCAACTGGAACGCGACATCGGCCTGGAACTGCTCGTGGAGACCGCCCGGCTCTGGCGTTCGCTGGGCCACCACGACCGGTACGGCCGGTTCCACATCGACGGGGTGACCGGCCCCGACGAGTACACGGCGGTCAAGAACGACAACATCTACACCAACCTGATGGCGCAGCGGAACCTGCTCACCGCCGCCGACTGCGCGATGCGCCTGCGCGACGAGGCCCTCGACCTCGGGGTGACCGAGGAGGAGGCGGCCGAGTGGCGCGACGCCGCCCAGGCCATGCACATCCCGTACGACGAGGACCTCGATGTGCACGAGCAGGTGGAGGGCTTCACCCGGCTCCAGGAGTGGGACTTCGAGCACACCCCGGCCGAAAAGTACCCGCTGCTGCTGCACTACCCGTACTTCGATCTGTATCGCAAGCAGGTGGTCAAGCAGGCCGACCTGGTGCTGGCGATGCACTGGCGGGGGGACGCCTTCACCGAGGCGCAGAAGCTGCGCAACTTCCTCTACTACGAGCGGCGTACGGTGCGGGACTCGTCTCTGTCGGCCTGCACCCAGGCGGTGCTCGCGGCCGAGGTGGGCCACCCCGAACTGGCCCACAGCTACCTGCGGGAAGCAGCGCTGATGGACCTGCACGACCTGAACGAGAACACCCGCGACGGCGTACACATGGCGTCACTCGCGGGGGCGTGGATCGCGCTGGTCGCCGGCTTCGGCGGGCTGCGCGACCACGACGGCGAGCTGTCGTTCGCCCCCCGGCTGTCCAGCCGGCTGAGCCGGTTGGAGTTCTCGTTGCAGTGGCGGTCGATGCGGTTGCGGGTGGACGTCCGGCCGCACCAGACCACCTACTCACTGCGTAACGGCGGCCCGGACACGGAGGTGGAGCTGCGCCACCACGGCCAGACCGTCCGGGTCACCTCCGCCGCGCCGGTGACGGTACCCGTACCGCAGACCCACCAGGACGGCCCCGACCCGGAACAGCCGCCCGGTCGGGCCCCGCTGCTGCGCCTCCCGGAATCCCGCTCCTGACCTCGCCCGGCCAACCGGGTCGTGCTGTTCCGGGTCCATCGTGCGGTCCGGCCGGTCGTGCTGTTCCGGGTCCATCGTGGACAGTTCTTGTCGCGGGAGCGACAAGAACTGTCCACACAACGTGCCTGGTGTCCTCCCTCGACCCCGACGGCCGCCGGGGGGTCAGAACTGAGGGCCGTCGGAGGGGCGGCCAGCGGCATCGCGCGGTGCCACCGCCCGCGGGTCGTCCGGGGTACGCGCCTGCGCCGCCTCGTCCGCCCAGTCGGGGTTGTGCTCGGCGTCCTGTTCGGGGCGCTCCTGCTCGATGGTCCGGGTCTGCTGACGTGCCTTCCGCTTGGCCATGGCGAACCTCGTGATCCGTGCGGGGCGCGGCTGCGCCGGTGTCCCGCCCGACTTCCCGCCCGCCACCGCCGCAAACGGCACCAGCCTCCGACATCGCCGCCCGGACATCGCGGCAGACGCCGCCGTGCCGGTGCGGTTCGGTGTTCAGCCGTCGAGGTGGCGGGTGAAGGCGAGCCGCAGGTGGTTCTTCGGCCGGGCGCCGATGATCGAGCCGACCACCTCGCCGCCGACGAACACCAGCATGGTGGGCAGCGACATCACCCCGTAGGTCCGGGCGGTGGCGGGGTTCGCGTCGGTGTCCACGGTGACCACCCGAAGCCGGTCGCCGAACTCCTCGGCCAGTTCGGCCAGGTGTCGGGAGGTCCCGACGCAGGGCGGGCACCAGTCCGCCCAGAAGTCGACCACCACCGGCCGGTCGGCGGTCAGCACCGTGTCGGCGAAGGTGGCGTCGGTGACGGCGGTCAGCGGTCCCGCTGCCGTGTCCTGAGACATGTTTCCTCCCGTTGCGTGATGGCCTGGGTGAGCTGTTCGTGCAGCTGGCGTCGTACCGTGCCGAGCCGGTCGAGGTAGGCGTCCACCTCGGCCAGCTTTCGGCGCAGCACGGCGACCGAGTCGGGGCAGACGTCCCCGGAGGCGTGGCCGGCCCGCAGACAGGCCACGAACGGCCGGATGTCGTCGAGGCCGAAGCCGACCGCCAGCAGCGCCCGGATCTCGTGCACCACCCGCAGCTCGGCCTCGTCGTACACCCGGTAGCCGTTGGCCGAGCGGCGTGGCCGGACCAGCCCGTGCGTCTCGTAGTACCGCAGCGTGCGGGTGCTCGTGCCGGCCCGTTCCGCCAGCTCACCGATCAGCATCCGACCTCCTCGGCCCGTCCCTGGCGTCACGCTAGACCTTGTCGCCGGTGTCAAGGCAACGGGCGAGCGCGGCACCGGGCGAGCGCGGCACCGGGCGAGGGCGGCAAGGGTGAGATCGGCCACCGGGCGGGTAACCGCCACCGACCGCACGGGCGGAAAGGAGCAACACCATGGGGGTACGCGCCGAGGCGACGGTGCCGCTGCCGGACGCCCGGTTGCCGGCGGACGTCGACGGGCCGGACGACGCGACAGGTGTGGTGCTCTTCGCCCACGGCAGTGGCAGCTCCCGGCACAGCCCGCGCAACGTGGCGGTGGCCCGGGTGCTCCAACGCCGAAGGTTGGTGACCGTGCTGGTGGATCTGCTCACCGCCGAGGAGGACGCGGTCGACGCCCGTACCGCCGAGCTGCGCTTCGACATCGACCTGCTGGCCGGTCGGCTCGCCGGGATCGTCGACTGGCTCGGGGCGGAACCCACGCTGGGCCGGCTGCCGGTCGGCCTGTTCGGGGCGAGCACAGGTGCCGCCGCCGCCCTGGTGGCCGCCGCCGGACGTCCGCAGCGGGTCGGCGCGGTGGTGTCCCGGGGTGGCCGGCCCGACCTGGCAGGCCCGGCCCTGGCCGAGGTACGCGCGCCGACGTTGCTGCTGGTGGGGGGCCTCGACGAGCAGGTGATCACGCTGAACGAGCAGGCCGCCGGGCTGCTGACCGCCCCGCACGAGCTGAGGGTGGTGCCCGGTGCCACCCACCTGTTCGAGGAACCGGGCACGCTGGACGAGGTCGCCGACGCCGCCGCCGGCTGGTTCACCCGGCACCTCTCCGTCCCGACCCGACAGCCCTCATTGTGATGATCTTGGAAAGCTGCGGTGGCTCGGGTCGCGGGGGCGGCTGGGGCGGCGACACGAGGCCCGGCGGCGTCTCGTCGTTGGCGCACGTCCTTTCCACGATCATGGCCAGCGGTGTGGGGGTGATGGATCGGTGGGTCAGGCGGGGGTGGCGGGTGGGTCGGTGTGGCGGTGGTGCGGGCGGTCGTCCGGCGGCGTCGACGCGGCCTGCTCGCGGTGCCGCTGGACTGTGTCGACCACCCGGTAGGCGACCGCCGCGATCGGCACCGAGACGAACGCCCCCGCGATGCCGGCGATCAGCGTGCCGGCGGTGACCACCACCAGGATCACCGCCGGGTGCAGCTGCACCTGCCGCTTCATGATCAACGGCTCCAGCAGGTTGCCCTCGATCTGCTGGACGGCGATCACCGCCGCCAGCACCAGCAACGCGGTGGTCGGGCCGTTGGCGGCCAACGCCACCAGGACGGCGACCGCGCCGGCCACCGTCGCCCCGATGATCGGGACGAAGCCGCCGAGGAAGGTGATCAGCGCCAGTGGCAGCGCCAACGGCACCCCGAGCAGCACCAGCGCCAGCCCGATGCCGATCGCGTCGATGGCCGCGATGAGCATCGTGCCCCGGCTGTACGAGCCGAGGGTCCGCCAGCCGGCCCGGCCCGCCTCGGCGGTCACCGTACGGTTCGGGCCGGTCATCCGGCGCAGCACCCAGTGCCACATCGACCGGCCGTCCTTGAGCAGGAAGAACAGCAGCACCAGGGCGAGCAGGGTGGAGCCGGCCGCCTCGGCCGCCGTACGGGCCCCGCCGACCGGGTCGGGGGCGCCGCCGCCCAGGCCGTCCCGGACCTGCCCGACCAGCTTGTCGAGTTGGGCGTCACTGACCGGCAGGGTCTCGGTGACGAAGTCGCGGGAGCGTTGCAGCCCTTCGTCGAGCTGTTGGCTCAGCTCCCCGAACTGGGCGGCGGTCAGGTTCCACACCAGCACCCCCACCCCGACCAGCACGCCGAGCAGCAACAGGACGGTCAGCAGGGCGGCCGGCGCGGCCGGCACCCGTAGCCGCCGCAGGCCCAGCAGCACCGGATCCAGCAGCGCGGTGAGGAACAGGGTCACCGCCACCGCGATCGCCAGCGGCGCCAGCAGCACCGCCACCTTGCCCAGCAGGTAGCACCCGAGCACCACGACCACCAGGCAGGCGCTCCACACCACCGCCGTGCGGACCAGCCAGGGCAGCGTCGCCCAGGCCTGCCGTGGGGTGGGGCGGGCGCCCGCCGCCGTCACTTCGGGCGTACGCCCGGCACCGTCCTCGACCACGTCGGATCCTCCTCGGTCTCGGCGGGGTCGATACCCGACCCGGTCGGTCTCGACACCCGGTCGGCCCACCCCGCGCCCCGGCTCGCCTGCTGCCGCCGTGCCACGGCGCGCCGTGGTGTTTGCGCCCGGGTGGTCGGGGAACCAGCAGGCTGACGACGAGGAGGACGTCATGAGCGATTTCATGAACAAGGCCAAGGACTTCGCCGACAAGCACGACAAGCAGGTCGATCAGGGTCTGGACAAGGCCGGCGACTACGCCGACAAGCGGACCGGCGGCAGGTACGACGAGCAGATCGACAAGGGTGTCGACGCGGCCCAGGCGCGCACCGGTGAGGGCGACCAGGGTCGCTGAGCGCTTCCCACCTGCCGGGCCACCGAACACGGGTGGCCCGGCAGTGTCGTGTCAAAAACTGCTCACCTCTGGCAACCATCGAAGAGTCTCGCTACTATCCGCAGTCGGGGCATGACTCACCGTGGAGTCGTGTGGAGTGGACCGGCGCGCGGCACTGCGGGCCGTCGACGAGAGGGAGCATCCCCGGTGACCGAGACAACGCACGCCACGATCGCCCGGCCGTATCCGTTCAGCGATCCGCACCGGCTCGACGTCGACCCCCGCTACGCCGGGCTGCGGCGCGACGAGCCGCTGATCCGGGTCCAACTCCCGTACGGCGAACCGGCCTGGCTGGCCACCCGGCACGCCGACGTGCGTACCGTGCTGGGCGACCCCCGGTTCAGCCGGGCCGCCGCCGTCGGCCGGGACGAGCCGCGCAGCATCCCGTACCAGCGGGAGGCCGGCATCCTCGGAATGGATCCGCCCGAGCACAGCCGGCTGCGCCGGTTGGCGGCGAAGGCGTTCACCGCCCGCCGGGTCGAGGAACTCCGCCCGCGTACCCGGGAGCTGGCCGGGGAACTGGTGGCCGGCATGATCGCCGCCGGGTCACCGGCCGATCTGGTCGCGCACGTCGCCACCCCGCTGCCCATCCGGGTCATCTGCGACATGCTCGGGGTGCCGGTCGCCGACCAGGACCGGTTCCACACCTGGTCGGAGGCGATCGTGTCGACCACGTCGCTACGACCGGAGGTGGCACAGAGCTATCTCGACAACCTGTTGTCGTACATGGCCGGGCTGATCGCCCAGCGGCGGGTGACGCCCACCGACGACCTGATCGGGGCGATGGTCCGGGCCCGCGACGAGAACGCCGACCGACTCACCGAGGACGAGGTGGTACGCCTGGCGGCGGGGCTGCTGGCCGCCGGGCACGAGACCACCGTGACCCAGATCCCCAACCTGGTCTACGTCCTGCTGACCGAGCCGGACGTCTGGCAGCGGCTGTGCGCCGAGCCGGCCCTGGTGCCGTCCGCCGTGGAGGAGCTGCTGCGCTTCATCCCGCTCGGTGCCACCTCCGCGTTCGCCCGGTACGCCCTGGTGGACGTCGAGCTCGGTGGGGTGCTGGTCCGGGCCGGGGAACCGGTGCTGGTCTCCATCCCCTCGGCCAATCGGGACGAGACCGTCTTCCCCGACGCCGACCGGTTGGACCTCGACCGGGAGGCCAACCCGCACCTCGCCTTCGGGCACGGGCCGCACCACTGCATCGGTGCCCAACTGGCCAGGATGGAACTCCAGGTGGTGATCGAGACGCTGTTGGCCAGGGCCCCGGGCCTGCGATTGGCGGTGCCCCAGTCGGCGCTGACCTGGAAGAGCGGCCTGCTGGTCCGGGGCCTGACGGCGTTGCCCGTCGGCTGGTAGCGGAAGGGACGATGGGGCAGATGGGGGAGCGCGGCTGGCGGGTGCACGTGGACCCGACCCGGTGCATCGGGACGGGAATCTGCGCGGGCTACGCCCCGACCCACTTCGTGCTGGTGGACGGGTTGTCCCGGCCGGTGGCCGAGCGGATCGACCCGGCGGAAGCGGTGCTGGACGCCGCCGAGTCCTGCCCGATGGAGGCGATCGTGGTCTCCGACGCGGCGGACGACAGCCGGATCGCTCCGGAACCCTGACCGGGTGGTGGTCGCCTCCGGCGGGGTACCCGGAAGCGACCACCACCCCCGCTCAGTCCTGCGCGTCGTCGTGCAGTTCCGCCATGGTGGTCGGTCGCCCGCTCAGCGCGTCCCTGATCCGGTCGACCAGCCCGGTGCCGGGGTTGATCAGCCGGTTCGCCGGCGGGTGGTCCGGGGCGCCGGGATGCGGGCGGGTCGGCAGGTGCCGCTTCGCCGCCCGCACCCGGTCGGCCAGCTCGACGAGCTCCTCGCGGGCGACAGCCGCCCGCAGCCGGGGAAAGAGCTCCGACTCCTCCTCCTGCACGTGGTGCCGGATGGCCTTGGTCAGATGGCTGATCAGTGGCTCGAAGCGGGCGTCGGACGGGTCCAACGGCTCCAGCTCCTTCAGCGTCCGCTCGGCCGCGGCGTGCTCGGCGATCTCGTGCTCGGCGAGCTGGTCGCCGTCGGGCAGTGCCCGGCGGGCGGTCGGGTAGACGTACATCTCCTCGGCGACCGCGTGCCGGACCAACTCGGCGATCAACACGTCGGCCAGTCGGCGACGATGCTCCGCGTCACCCTGTCGGGCCGCCAGCTCCATGAAGATCGCCTCGATCTCGTGGTGGTCGGTGGTCAGGACGTCCACGACGTCCTGACCCGTGGTGGCCTGTGCGTTGCTCATCTCGGTGCCCCTTACCGGTTGCGGACGGATCGGCTCCCGGTGGGGCCTGTACCCCCGCCCCGGGCCACCCGAACCCATCACCGTCGATGAGCGGACGAGGACCCGCACGCACCTGCCCGCCGCCCGTCGTCAGTAGGCCGGCGGGTCGCGAGACGCTTTTCTGGTGGGGCAAGGCCCGCCGTCGCGGGTCCTAGTGGGACGCGGCGGGTGGGAGGGCGCCCAGGAGGCGGTTCACGGTGATCTCGATGACCACCCGCTCCGGATTGGGGCGCGGCTGGCGGTAGCGCTCGGCGTACCGGCGCTCCGCCTCGGCCACCGCCTCGGGGTCCGTGCGCAGCACCGCCCGACCCTCGATGGTCAGCCACCAGCGGCCGTCGACGTGGCAGGCCGCTACCGGAACCCCCGCCGCTCCGGCGGCCTCCACGTGCCGGGCCTTTGCCGAACCACCGGACGTGATCACCCGGGCCAGCCCGGCCGGCGCGTCGTAGGTCACCCCGACCGGTACGACGTGCGGCGTGCCGTCGGCACGCGGGGTGGTCAGCGTGGCCAGGTGCCGCTCGCGGCAGAACGCCAGGACGCGCTCGTCGTACGGGTCCAACTGGTGCCTGCCGGCCATGTCCGTTCCCCGTCCCGTGGCCGGCGTCGCCCCGGCTCGGCCCCGATCATGACACGATCTGGCGGGACCGACCCGGACCGGGCGGGGTGCCGGATCCGGCGGTCGGAGCATCCGGTCGGCCGGGCAGCGGTCGATCGGCCGTCCGGCGCTGGTGGGCCAGGCGGGTCAGATAGATCAGGGCCCCGGCCAGCACCCCCATGTCGTCCAGGTAGATCGGGTCGGGCAACACGTCGACCGGGAGGATCGTGTAGATCAGGGCGCCGTAGAAGGCCACCTTGCCGCCCATGCCGAGCGTGCCGAGCAGCCGCCGGGTGCGGACCACCCGTATCGCCAGCAGGACCGCGCCGACAAGCGTCGCCAGCGCCAGGATGCCGCCGACGACGACGAGTACCCACATCTCCCGGGACATGCCCGCAACGCTAGCCCAACCCGGCCCGCTCTGCCGTGGTCCGCCGCCGGCCCGGCGGGTCGGCGGGTCGGCCGTCGGCGGGGTGGATGCTCCTATGGATGTCAAGCGGCGAGTTGGAGATCGTTTGAGGTGATGAGCTGGTAGAGCTCGCGGGCGATGTAGCGCTTGAGGCAGCGGATGATCTCTTTCTTGGAGAGGTCTTCCTTGGTGCGGCGTTGCATGTATTCGCGGGTGTGGGGGTCCCAGCGCAGGCGGCAGAGCACGACTCGGTATAGGACGGCGTTGGCCTGGCGGTCGCCGCCGCGGTTGAGGCGGTGCCGGGTGGTCTTGCCGGACGAGGCGGGGATCGGGGCGACACCGCAGAGCATGGCGAAGGCTGCTTCGGAGGCGAGCCGTTCGTGGTTTTCGCCGGCGGTGACCAGCAGTTGGCCGGCGACGTCGGTGCCGACGCCGTTGGCGGCGAGTAGGCCGGGGTTGATGGCGGCCACCAAGGGATCGAGGACCTCGTCCAGGTCGGTGGTCTCGGCGGACAGTTGTTGGTGGCGACGGGCCAGGGACCGCAGGGCGATTTTGACGGCGGTTACGGGGGCTGCGGCGTCGGCCGGGTCGAGTCGCATCCTCGCGCAGACGGTGATCAGCTGCTTGACGGTCAGGCCGCGTAGCTGGGCGCGTAGTTCGTCGGGGGCGGTGACGATCAGGGTCTTGATCTGGCGTTGGGTGTCGGCGCGCTGGTCGACGGCGCTGCGCCGGGCCACCCGCAGGTTGCGCAGGGCTTCGACGCGGCCGTCGCGCTGCTTGGGGATCCCGGTCCGGTCGCCGGCCAGGGCGGCCTTGGCCGCTTGGATGGCGTCGATCGGGTCGGACTTGCCCTGGAACCGGCGGGTCTTACGGTCGGGCCGGTCGACCTCAATCACCTCGACCTGCTCGTCGCGCAGCCGGCGGGCCAGACCGGCCCCATAAGCGCCGGTGCCCTCGATCCCGACTCGCCCCAGGCGACCGAAACCGCGCATCCAGGCCAACAACGCGGTGTAGCCGGCCACCGTGGCCGGGAACTGCTGGGTGCCCAACACTCGGCCGACCTGGTCGATCACCGCTGCGGTGTGGGTGTCCAGGTGAGTATCGACGCCGCCGGCGACCTCGATCATGGCGATATCGGGTGTAATAGAGGGCATCGTCGTCCTGTCGTTCGTGGCTGGCAGCAGGGCGGCACGCACCAGCCGGGCAACGCGGACAAGACAGAGACGGGGCCTCTAGTGTCCTGCGCCGGAAATTCGCCTGATAAGTGGGTAGGGTGGTGGGATGCCGAGAACCGGGCGTCCCACTGCGCCGCTGACGCTGACCGACGATGAGCGAGCGACGTTGACGCGGTGGTCACGG
>NZ_JBTMMT010000089.1:0-20949 GCF_055517075.1 Micromonospora sp. DSM 43699 | reverse complement strand
GGTGATCAAGAGGTTTGCGTCACCGGGCACGCGATTTCTGACCTAAACCTCTTGATCACCGGGGCGGGACGGGGCAGGGCGGGGCGAGGCGGGGCAGGGCGGGGCAGGGCGGGGCGGGGCAGGGCGGCAGAGGGTTGGGGTGGTTGGGTCAGAGCATGGTTTGGGATTTGGCGTTGAGGTCGGCGGCGGCTTCTTCCTTGGACTCCTTGGTCAGGGGCTTGCCGCCGGGGGCGGGGGCCTTGCCGCCGAGCGGGTCGGCGCCGCCGGCGGCGCCCTGCGGGCCGGCGCCCCGGAGCTGGTCGTTCGGCAGGGCCAGGGTGACCAGCACGGCGACCAGGGCGACCAGGCCGGTGGTCAGGAAGACCAGGTGCAGCGACTCGACGAAGGACGCCTGGATGGCCGCCCGGACCGGGCCGGGCAGGGCCAGGATCGTCGCCGGGTCGTTGATCGAGATGTTAGTGCCGCTGCCCGCCACCGCCGCCCGCTGCTCGGCCGGGAGTTGGGCGATCGCGCCGGGCAGCCGGTCGGCGAGCCCGCTGGCGAGCCGCGAGGAGAGCACCGCGCCCAGGATGGCCACCCCGAACGAGCCACCCAGCGACCGGAAGAACGTCGCCGAGGAGGTCGCCGCGCCCAGGTTCCGGACGTCCACCGCGTTCTGCACGCCGAGGATCAGCGACTGCATGCACAGGCCCAGCCCGACGCCGATCACCACCATGTAGCCGAACGCCGCCCAGAGCGAGCTGTCCACCTGGAGCCGGGTGAACAGCAGCATGCCGACGACCAGCACCACCGAACCGGCCACCGGGAACCACTTGTACCGGCCGATCCGGCTCATCGCCCGGCCGGTGACGATCGAGGTGACGATGATGCCGGCCATCATCGGCAGCATCAGCAGGCCGCTGCGGGTGGGCGAGGCGCCCTTGACGATCTGCAGGTAGAGCGGGATGAAGATGATCGACCCGAACATCACCAGACCGAGTACGAAGCCGGCCGCGTTGGCCAGGGCGAACGTGGCCGACCGGAACAGCCCCAACGGCAGGATCGGCTCGGCGACCCGGGCCTCCTGGAACAGGAACGCCACCCCGAGCACCGCGCCGGCCACGAACAGCCCGATGATCGTCGCGGAGCCCCAGGGGTAGGAGTTGCCGCCCCAGCTCAGCGCCAGCAGCAGCGCGCTCACCCCGGCTACCAGCAGCCCGGCACCCAGCCAGTCGACTGTGTGGTCCCGCCGCTCGAACGGGATCAACCGCAGCACGTGGTAACAGACCACGATCGCCAGGATCGCCAGCGGCACGTTCAGATAGAAGATCCACCGCCAGTTGGTCTCGGCGAAGTAGCCACCGACCAGCGGCCCGGCCACCGAGGAGACCCCGAAGACCGCGCCGAACAACCCCTGGTAACGGCCGCGTTCCCGGGGCGAGACCACGTCCGAGATGATGGTGAACGCCAGCGTCATCAGGCCGCCCGCGCCGATGCCCTGCACCCCCCGGGTGACGATCAGCTGGGTCATGTCCTGCGACAACCCGGCCAGCAGCGAGCCGAGCAGGAACGTGCCGATCGAGAAGAGGAAGACCGGCCGGCGGCCGTACAGGTCGGCCATCTTGCCGTACAGCGGGGTGGAGGCGGTGGAGGCGAGCAGGTAGGCGGTGACCACCCACGAGTAGTGGTCGATCCCGCCCAGCTCGCCGACGATGGTGGGCAACGCCGTACCCACGATGGTCTGGTCCAACGCGGCCAGCAGCATGCCGGTCATCAGGCCGAACATCAACAGGCGCAGCTGGCGGGCCCGGAGCACCGGGCGGCCGTGGGTCTGGGCGGTCATCCCGCCTTCTTTCCCGGTTCTCCCCGAACATGCCTGCCCGCCGGGAAAAACCGCGAGCGGTTCCGTCCCGGGGCGCGATGATCAGGCAGGTCGCGTCGCGTCGGCACCCACCGGGGGACCCCGGTGGGTGCCGACACCCGCCGGGGGATCAGGCGCCGGCGGCGAACCGGTCGACGATCGCCGCGCAGAAGGCCGGAAGGTCGTCGGGGTTGCGGCTGCTGACCAGGCCGCCGTCGGTCACCACCTGCTCGTCCACCCAGGTCGCGCCGGCGTTGGTGAGGTCGGTACGCAGGCTCGGCCAGCTCGTGATCCGGCGACCGGACACCACGCCCGCCTCGATCAACGTCCACGGCCCGTGGCAGATCACCCCGACCGGCTTGCCGGCCGCGAAGAACGCCTTGACGAACCGGACCGCGTCCGGGTCGGTGCGCAGGAAGTCCGGGTTGGCCACTCCGCCGGGCAGCACCAGCGCGTCGTAGCCGTCGGCGTCCGCGTCGGCCGCCGTCACGTCCACGTCGTACGTCTTGCTCTGGTCAAGGTGGTTGAACGCCTGGATGCTGCCGGGCTTGAGCGACACCAGTTCGGCGGTCGCCCCGGCGTTCTCGACCGCCTCGCGCGGCTGGACGTACTCGACCTCCTCCACCCCGTCGGAGGCGAGGAAGGCGATCCGCTTGCCCTGCAATGTGTTCGTTGCCATGTCGATTTCTCCTCTCCGGTTACCTCTGGTCGGTTCCCGGGGCCGATGGCCCGAAACGTGACGCCCCTCGCCCGGTCGCCGAGCGGGCAGGCCACCCGCGCCGCCCACGCCACCGCCCCGCCGCCCCGCCGCCCCCGACCCGGCCCGGCCCGCCTGCGAGCAGGTTTGAGCAGGTCAGGCCGGGGGACGCCGGTGGGCATGGCAGGAGCAGCAGCGGAACAGCGCCGGCTCGCCACCGTCGTGGAGAGCTGGCGGGAACGGCCCGTCCTCGTCGTCGGCGACGCCATGCTCGACGAGTGGCGGTTCGCCGAGTCGGAGCGGCTGTGCCGGGAGGCGCCCGCGCCGATCCTCACCCTTCGTCGACGGATCACCGCCGCCGGTGGGGCCGCGAACACCGCAGTCAACGTCGCCACCCTCGGCGGTCGGGCCCTGCTCGTCGCCCCGGTCGGCGCGGACGTGGCCGGCGACGAACTGCACGACTGCCTGGACCGGGCCGGAGTCTGGGACCGTACCGTCGGCGAGCCGCACCGGCCGACCCCGGTGAAGCGCCGGATGCTGGCGGGCAACCAGATCCTGCTCCGGGAGGACTCCGGCGACCCGGACGAACCACTCGACGACGACGGCGTCGCCCGGCTGCTCACCGCCCTGGGCTGCGCCACCGAGGAGCTGCGGGCGGCGGCCGGTGGGGCCGCGCCCACCCTGGTGGTCTGCGACTACGGCCTGGGCGCACTGCCCACGCCGGTGCGCGCCTGGCTGGTCGCCCACCGGCACCGGTACGCCACAGTCGCCCTGGACGCCCACGACCTGGCCGACTGGCGGGGGTTGAACCCGACTGTGGTCACCCCCAGCTTCGCCGAGGCGACCCGGCTGCTGGCCAGGGCCGCCGCCGGCTTCGGCACTCCGCCCGCCCCGACCCGTACCGGCAGCACCGGCCTGCACCTGGACCACCCACCGAACGACCCGGCGGACGGGCCGTCGGAGCTGGTCGTCGGCACCGCCCCGGGCGGGGTCGGCCAGGCCCCGGTCGGCCCGACCGGTGAACCGACCCCAGGCGAGGGCCGGGTCGCGATGACCGGCGACGGGCTGAGCGTGACCGGGGCCGGGGTGACCGTCAACGCCAGGGTCGGCGAGGGCGTCGACCGGGCGGAACTGGCCCAGGCTCGGCTGGCCGAGTTGCGTGCGCACACCGGCGCGGACGTGGTGGCGGTGACCCTGGACACCGAGGGCGCCATCGTCGGCGGCGCGGACGGGGCGCCCCGGCGCAGCCACAGCACCCCTGTCCCGGCCAGTCACGCCGTCGGCGCGGGGGACGCCTACCTGGCGGCGATGACCCTCGCGCTGGCCGCCGAGGCGTCGCTGCCGACCGCCGCCCAACTGGCCCAACTGGCCGCCACCATCACCGTCTCCGACACCGGCACCTGTGTATGCCGCCGGGAGGACCTGCTCGACGCGCTCGGCGACACACCCGACGGCACCGCCCACCCGACGCTTGTCGGCACCGGCGAGCTGGACGCCATCGTCGCCGACCACCGACGGGCCGGCCGGTCGGTGGTCTTCACCAACGGCTGCTTCGACGTGCTGCACCCCGGTCACGTGCGTTACCTGGAACAGGCCCGGGCCCTCGGCGACCTGCTGGTGGTCGCGGTCAACTCCGACTCCAGCGTCCGCCGGCTCAAGGGACCCGACCGGCCGGTCAACCCGGTCGAGGACCGGATCACCCTGCTCGCCGCGCTGTCCTGCGTGGACCACGTGGTGGTCTTCGAGGACGACTCTCCGGTCGACCTGATCGAGGCGGTCCGACCCGACGTGTACGTCAAGGGCGGCGACTACCCGCCGGAGATGGTCCCGGAGGCCCCGTTGGTACGCCGGCTCGGCGGTCAGGTGCGCACCCTCGGCTACGTGCCGGACCGGTCCACCTCGGCGATCATCGATCGGATCCGCGCCCAGACCACCGGCCCCGCCGCCACCCGGACCACCACCACCACCGCGCCGGCCGACCGGGTCGAGGCGACGCGCGGTGCCGCCGATCCCCCGGCGGCACCCGACCCGGGTACGACGACGGCGCACCCGACCCCGACCGCGCAGAGCTCGGGTAGGCCCCGGTGAACCGACCGCTCGACCCCGGCACGACCGGGGAGTTCCGCCGACCCCGCCGGCTCGACGTGCTGATCCCCACCCGCAACCGGCCGGCCGAGCTGGCGGTCACCCTGGCCGGGCTGGCCGCCCAGGCCGGGGTGCCCGACTTCGGGGTGGTGGTCAGCGACCAGTCCGACGGCGACCCGGCATACGCGCACCCGGCGGTGGCCACCATGGTCCGGGCGTTACGCCACCAGGGGCACCCGGTGCTGCTCACCCGCCGGCTGCCCCGACGCGGGCTGGCCGAACACCGGGCGTACCTGCTGGACCGGTCGGTGGCCCGGTACGTGCTCTGCCTCGACGACGACGTCTGGCTGGAACCGGGCACCCTAAGCCGGCTGGTGACCGCGATCGGGGAGCTGGGCTGCGGGTTCGTCGGCAACGCGGTGCACGGCCTGTCCTACGTCGACGACGTCCGCCCCGAGACGCACGGGCACTACGAGGAGTGGGACGGGCCGGTCGTCCCGGAACTGGTCCGCCCGGACACCCCGCAGTGGGACCGGGCGGCCATCCACCCGGCCGCGAACCTGCTGCACGTACAGCGGAAGCTGGACCTGCCGCCAGGAGCGTGGCGGGCGTACAAGGTCTCCTGGATCGGCGGGTGTGTGCTCTACGACCGGGCGGCGCTTGTCGATTCGGGCGGCTTCGAGTTCTGGCGGCGGGTGCCGGCGGACCACCAGGGCGAGGACGTCGCCGCCCAGCTCGCCGTGCTGGCCCGGTACGGCGGCGCGGGCGTGCTGCCCAGCGGCGCGTACCACCTGGAGTCGCCGACCACTGTCACCGAGCGTGCCGTCGAGGCGTGGGAGGTAGTCGCCGCCGACACCCCCCAGCCGGCCTGAGCCGCGCCAGCCCGCTGCCGGGCGGGCCGTCCACCGGGACGGTGCGCTCGACCGTCAGCCGGTGCCGGCAGCGCCCGGCCCGGGGCGGAGCAGGTCGGTGGCGGCTTCCAGCACCTCCGCCACCGGCACGTCGGCGACGAACGAGTCCCGGTGCGGGCAGTTGCCGTCGCCGGGTCGGTGCGGATAGATCCCCGGCGTGCAGTCGACCCCGCAGACCGGGCAGTGCGTCGTCCAGGCGGCGATCGGCCGGTGCCGGGCGCGCAGCGGCGTCGCCCCGTTGATCATGTTGCCGACCCAGTAGACGCCCACCGTCGGGGTGCCCACCGCCCCGGCCAGGTGCAACGGGCCGGTGTCGTTGGAGACCACCAGACCGCAGCCGGCGTACGCGGCGGCCAGCCCGCCGAGGCCGAGCGTGCCGACCTGCGGCCGGACCGGCACCCCGGCCGCCGCGACCACCTCGTCCACCACCTCCCGCTCGGCGGGGGTGCCGGTGACCAGCACCTCGTACCCGTCGCCGTGCAGGGCCCTGGCCACCTCGGCGAACCGGCGCGCCGGCCAGCGCCGCCGGGTGTCGCTCGCCCCGGGGTGCAGCGCCACCCGGGGCCGCGCCGGCTCGCCCAGCACTGCCCGCGCCTGCGCCCGGTCCGCGTCGGTCACCGCAAGCGTCGGTACGACGGTGACGGCGGCCGCCCCGACCAGGGCCACCACCTCCAGGTAGCGGATCACCTCGGGCTGGTAGTAGACGTAGCGGAGCCAGCGGTCCAGCGGTGGGGCGTCCTCGGCGCGCAGCCCGGCGGTGACCCGGGCCCCCAGCCTGCTCATGATCGGGTTCGAGTTGGCCCCGCCCCCGTGCATCTGCAATGCCAGGTCGTAGCCCTCCCGGGCGGCGTCGGCGAGGAAGTCGTCGAGCGACCCCGGTGTCTCGTCGGGGCCGGGCTCGCGGATGCCGGGGGCCGGCGGGACGACGAGCACCCGGTCGACCGGGCCGGGCCGGCCCTGCCACAGCGCCGCGTGCCAGGGCGCCCCGAACAGCACGATCTCCGCCGTCGGGTAGGCCGCCCGCAGCGACTCCAGGGCGGGCAGCAGGAAGACGAGGTCGCCGAGCGCGTTGGCCCGCAGCACCGCGATCCGGGCCACGTCGGGCACCCGCTCACCCACCGGTCCGCCCAGGGCGGGGCTGGCCACCGGTCGGCTCAGGACCGGGCTCACCACCGGGCCGCCCGGGATCGGGCTCACCACGGACTCGGCCGGGGTCGGGCTCACCACCGGGCCACCTACGGCCGGTCGAGGGGGTCGACGGTGGTGCCGGGGTGGTGCAGCTCCCGGTCGGCCGCCGGGTCCACGCCGCTGGGCGTACCGCTGCGGGTCGGGCCGGGCGGGTAGCCGGTGCGGCCGACGGTGATGGTGCGGGGCGTGGGCCGGGCCGCCCGGGGCAGGTGGACCCGGAGCAGGCCGTGGTCCATCACCGCGTCGATGGCCCCGGGGTCCACCCGGGACGGCAGGTCCACCCGGTACTCGAAGCCACGGGTCTCGACACCGCCGGGAATGCCCTGGTCGGCGTTGACCTCGGCCTCCGACCGGGCCCGGACGCAGAGCTCCCGGTCGGCCAACTCGACGGCGACCTCCTCCGGTGCCACCCCGGGCAGCCGGACGACCACCTCCCAGCCGTCGGCGACCTCGGTCAACTCGACGTCCGGCGAGGCGCCCCGGCCACCGACCAGACGGCTCAACTCGGCACGCAACGACTGGAGCTCGCCCATCGGGTCCCAGCCCTGCTGGCGGCTGCGCCACCCCCGGCCCGGCTGATCGGTCATCGCACCTCTCCCACCGGTCGGCGGGCCGCAACGGGCCGCAGTGAGCTGGGGGCGTCCAGGCCGGCGTCCCGGTCGACCCCGACGCCCAGCCGGTCGACAAGTTCCCCACCGAGCCAGGCGCTGATGCCGAGAATCGCCACGCCGACCACCTCGATGGCGATCAGCGCGCCGCCGGCCGCCCGGGAGTCGGCGTTCAACCGGACCGCCCAGACGGCGGCGAAGAGCAGGATCACCGCGACGTTCGCCGCCGCGTGGGTCAGCGCCACCCGCTTGGCCCGGGTGCCGGACGGGATGGCCAGCAGGTCGAACGCGCCGGCCGCCGCGGCCAACAGGCCACCGACCAGACCGACGGTGATGTTCCAGTACGCCACCTCGGCGAGGAAGTCGGGGCCGCCGACGGTGTCCACGACGTCGAAGAGGGTGCCGGTGACAAGCAGCGCGACCGGGAACATCACAAGCATCGGGTGTACCGGGTGCCCGAGCACCTTCAGTCGGCTCTCCATGACGGCCCTCCACTGCTTCGTCCGGGGGCAGGGTGAGCCGCACCCGCCGTCGCCGGGGGCAAACCCGCTCGCCACGCCCGCCTAGGCTGACGGACGGCGGTCGGTGTGCCACCGTCCGCCACCGGGACCAACGGACGGGGGAGGCGGACGTGACGGTGGAGATCACCTCGCACGAGGAGTTACGCGCCCTGCTGGGGGCGCCGATGCCCCGGGCAGCGGTCAAGGAACGTGCCGTGCTGCACGAGCGGGACCGGCAGTGGTTGGCCGCCTCGCCGTTCTGCCTGGTCGCCACGGCCGGTGCGGACGGTAGCTGCGACGTGTCCCCCAAGGGCGACCCGGCCGGCTTCGCGCTGGTGCTGGACGACCGGACGATCGCCATCCCGGAGCGGCCGGGCAACCGGCGGGCCGACGGCTACCGCAACATCCTCGACAACCCGCACGTCGGGCTGATCTTCCTGATCCCGGGCCGGACCGACACCCTGCGCATCAACGGCCGGGCGAAGCTGGTCCGCGACGCGCCCTACTTCGACGACATGCTGGTCCAGGGGCACCGGCCGGTGCTCGCCGTCGAGGTGGTCGTCGCGCAGGTCTTCTACCACTGCGCGAAGGCGTTCCTCCGCTCCGAGCTGTGGCGACCGGAGACCTGGCAGCCGGACGTGCTGCCGTCCCGGGCCCGGCTGATCAAGGAGGTGGAGGCACCACCGGAGAGCCTGACCGACCTGGAGCACTACTACGGCCCGGCGTACGCGGACAAGCTCTACCGGGGCTGACCGCCGGGGCGGCCCGGCCCGGTCGGCGGGTCAGCGGTCCCAGGGCGGCGGTACGCGGACCGAGGCCATGCCCGCCGCCGTCGCCGCCGCGACACCCAGGTCGGTGTCCTCGAAGACCAGGCAGTGCTCCGGCGGTACGTCGAGCAGCCGGGCCGCCATCAGGTAGCACTCCGGGTCCGGCTTGGCCCGCGCGTAGTCCTCGGCGCAGACCAGCACGTCGAACCGGTCGAGCAGGCCGAGCGCGGTGAGCGAGGCGGTCACCGACTCGCGGGTGCTGCCGGAGACCACGGCGAACGGCACCTGCCGGTGCGCCTGCTCGATGTGCGCCAGCACCCCGGGTACGGCGGTGAGCTGCGGCAGGAAACTCTGGTAGGCGTCCTCCCGGCGACGGGCCACCACGTCGACCGGCATGGCCAGCCCGTGCCGCGCGTTGAGGTCGACGACGATGTCGGCCACCGGGCGGCCACCCCAGGCGTAGAAGAGGTCCTCGGGCAGGTCGCAGCCCCACTCGTCGAGCGCCGCCCGCCAGGCCAGATGGTGCACCGGCATGGAGTCGACGATGGTGCCGTCGCAGTCGAACAGGTAGGCCCGGAAGTCACCGGGCGGCAGGGGCAGCACCGGCCCAGGATAGCCACGCTCGCCGGTCCCCGGGTGTGGTGGTCAGCGGCCGAGGAGGTCGTCGAGTTCGTCGTCGAACAGCAGGCCGGGATCGAACCCCATCCCGGTGAAGTGGCCGGCGAACTCCAGCGACAGGATGCCGTGCACCCGCGTCCAGAAGGCCAGCGCCTGGCGCAGCGCCGCGGCCGGCACCGTCGGGTCCGCGACCCAGTCGCGATGCTCGTCGAGATGGGCCTCGAACCGTCGCCCTGAGGGCACGACGTCGCGCCGACGGTACGCGTCGACCACCGTCGCCATGATCTCGGCCGAGATGGCGGTGGTGTCGTCGGGGGCACGAGGTCGTCATCGTCGTCCTCGGCATCGCCCTCGCGGTCGCCTACCACGCCCTGCGCAGCCGCCGCAGCGTCCGGTAGCCGACGAGAGGCGAGAGGCCCTGGTCGGGGTGGGCGACCGGCAGCTCGCCGTAACGGGAAACCCGGCGACACCGATCCGCCGTTCCGGAATGCTGCCGCCATGACCATCACCCGCGCCAACCCCGAAGGCCTGCACTCCACCCCGGGGTACCACCACGTCACAGTCGTTCCGGCCGGGCGTACCGCCCACCTCGCCGGACAGTGTCCGCTGGATGCCGACGGCACCCTGGTAGGGGCCGACGACGTCGACGCCCAGGTCGACCAGATCGCCAGGAACGCACTGGCCGCCCTCCGATCGGTGGGTGCCGGCCCGGAGCACGTCGTCCGTACCGTGATCTACGTGGTCAGCACCGATCAGGCCGTACTCGCCCAGGTCTGGCGACGCCTGCTGGCCTCGCCCCTCGCCGCCGCGTTCACGACCGCCAGCACCCTTCTCGGGGTGGCACAACTCGGCTTCACCGGGCAACTGGTCGAGGTGGACGTGACCGCGGCCCTTCCCGAGGTGCCCTGACGCACACCGCCGGCACCGCTGGTGGCGTGGCCTCGGAAACGGCGAAGCCCAGGCCGGTGACCTGGGCTTCGCTACCGATTCAGGAGGTGCAGAACGGTGCCGGCCGGGTGAGGCCAAGCTCCTTGCACTCCCATCCGGTGCCCTGTTCGTAGTACCGCCAACCTGTATCGATCGTGTAGTGGAACAGGTAGCGGACGTTGCCGCCGGCCGGGCGCTTCACGTCGGCTGCCGCCCAGGTCTCCGCGCACTGCACGGTGGTGGACGCGAACGACCAGTCCTGCGGCAGTTCGACCAGGTCCCCGAGGGTCTGGATCGATGGACAGTCGGGTGTTTCGGGACCGGTGGTGCCGGGGGCGGCCGCGGGTGGCGCCGACAGGTCGGACCGGTGGCTCACGGCGAAGGCGACGGTGCCGCCGATGGCGAACACCGCCGCTGCGGCTGCGGCACCGGTGGCGAGAGTCGCCCGCCGTTGCGACTGCCGCGACTTACGCAGGGACCGCTCGTACAGGTCGGCGCTGCCGCCGTACTCGCTCAGATCGGACATGGCCTGACGCAGCGGCCCGAGGTCGTCGGTCATCAGGCCTCCTCCATCACGGCCGAGAGCAGCTCCGGCGCTATCTGCCGCATACGGGCCAGCGCCTTGCTGGTCTGACTCTTGATCGTGCCGACCGAACACTGCAACAGAATCGCGGCCTCGGCCTCGCTGCGGTCCTCGAAGAAGCGGATCACCAGCACCGCGCGCTGCCGCTGGGTGAGTTGGGCGAGAGCCTGGTGCAGGGCGAGCTTGAGATCGGTACGGCGGGCGTGGTCACTGCCGGGCTGCGCCACGTCGGCCAACTCCCCGGGCAGGGACTCGGCCACCCTGCGACGCCGCCACCAGCTCACATGCTGGTGGTACATCGCAGTACGGGTGTACGCCTCGAAGTGCCCCGGATCGTCCAGCCGCCGCCGGCCCCGATGGGTGCGGGCCAGCGCGTCCTGCACCAGGTCCTCGGCGAGGTGGCGGTCGCCGGTCAGCAGGAACGCCGTCCGGAGCAACGCCGGCGAGCGGGTCCGGACGAACTCCCGGAACTGATCGTCGATCGACTCCGCCATACCCCGCTCGTGCCCCCCACCTAACGCACAGGTCGTCAGGGCGCGGCGACGTCGGTGCGCGGCCGGCTGACTGTGGTGCACACCGTAACTGGTGTGCACCACAGTGCGCGACCGCGGTCGATCCGACCGGTCAGGAGATACAGAACGGCGCCGGCTCGGTCAGGCCGAGGTCCTTGCAGTCGTATCCGCTGCCCTCGCCGTAGTACTTCCAGCCCGTACCGGCCGTGTAGTGGAACAGGTAGACGCCGTCACCGGCCTTCGGGCCCTGCGGGTCGGCTCCCGCCCAGTCCTTCACACACTCGACACTGCCGAAGGTCATGCCCTTCGGCAGCTCGACCAGGGATTCCAGCGCCTTCGCCGAAGGACACTTGGGACTCGTGGTCGCCGGCTTCGTCGCCGCCGGCTTCGTCGCAGGCTTCGTCGCCGTGGTCGCCGGCTTCGTCGCCGTGGTCGCCGGGTCCGAGACGCAGAACGGCGCCGGCTCGGTCAGGCCGAGCTCCTTGCACTCTTGTCCGCTGCCCTCGCCGTAGTACTTCCAGCCCGTCCCCGCCGTGTAGTGGAACAGGTAGACGCCGTCACCGACGCCCGGACCCTGCGGGTCGGCCCCCGCCCAGTCCTTCACACACTCGACACCGCCGAAGGTCACGCCCTTCGGCAGCTCGACCAGCTTCTGCAGGTTGGTCCCCGAGGGACAGTCGGCACTGTTGACATCCCCGGGTGCCTGGGTGGTCGCCGTGGGCGTGGCACCGGGGGCGCCTGCGGTGGAGCCGGAACTGGGTGCCTCCGTGGCGTTGCAGGCGGTAAGTGCGAACAGAACGGCGGCAGCGGGCAGCAGCAGACGACGTGCAGACATTTCCGGACCCCTATGGATCGTGGCGATCGTTGCTTACACCCGGGTACATGCGATCCACCGCCCGCAGGTTGCCGCCGGCCGGAACTTTTCTCGAATCTCTCGGCGACCGTGCGCCACGAGCCCACCGCACGGAGGCTTCCACCCCGGCGTCAGACGACGGCGGGCAGGACAGGCGGGCGCTCGTCGGTCAGCAGATCGGGCAGCGCGGAACTCACAGCAACAGCACCTTGGACCGCCCGGCCCGCGACCGTCGCGGTTATGTACAGATTTACTCACTTTCATCCGTTTGATGTAGATAATCTACGGGCGAAGTGTTTAGGGCGTGTTGGCCGGTCAGGCGGTTACCGACGTCCCGCCCCCGGTCGGTCCTTCGACCATCAACGGGGACCTGGGGGTTGGCCGGGCCGGCCTGGGGGTGGCCACTCCCAACGGTCTGACCGGGGCCTGCGGTGGCGGCACGATCTCGGCGACCGCCGGTGGCGGGAGCATCAGTCTGACCGGAGCGACATCGCCGGCTGGCGGGAATTGCACCCTCTCGGTGAACGTCACCGGCACCACAAGCGGAACGAAGGTCAACACCAGCGGCCCGGTGGACTCGACCGAGAGCGGCCCGGGTGCCCCGCCTCGGCAAGACTCATGGTCGGTAAAGGCATCCTGCCCGTCACCGGAAGCGCCAGCGCGAGCTACGCCGCCGTCGCCCTGACCATGATCGGCCTCGGTGCGGTGCCGGTCGCAATGCACTACCGGTCGGTCCGGCGTCGGCGCCACGCAGCCTAGCCTCGTCCACCTCAAGGGCAAGGGCTTCTTCCGGAAGACCGACGCCTGCCTCAAATGAACTATCCCGCTCACATTCTTGTGGGGGACAGGGGGCGATTCACAACTGCATCGATGAAAATGAGGCCCTGACCAGCGCTGGCGCTGGTCAGGGCCTCCCTCTGAGCCGCCTGACGGAATCGAACCGTCGACCTACGCCTACCGAACGTCACGAGCCAGAGCTTGCTACTGATCGTCGGCGTCCATCACCGACCTGCACAGACACGATCGCAAGCTCATCAACGCCGGTCACCGATAGCTGTCCATAAGCAGCGGTTTTCGGGGGGTGAGCGGGGGCACCGCTGACCCCTTGCCGGACAGGCACGACCCCGGCCGGTTCAGGCGATCTTGCGGCGGTAGGCAGCCATCGCAAACGCGTAGGCGATGACCAGGATTCCGGCGCACCAGGCGAGTGCGATCCAGATGTCGTTGCCAACGGGCTGTTGCTCGAACAGTGCTCGGATGGCGTTGACGATCGCGGTGACCGGCTGGTTCTCGGCAAAGGCTCGCACTGGGCCGGGCATCGTCTCGGTGGGGACGAACGCCGAACTGATGAACGGCAGAAAGATGAGTGGATACGAGAAGGCGGACGCCCCGTCCGGGGTGGATGCGGTCAAGCCGGGGATCACTGCGAGCCAGGTCAGGGCGAGGGTGAACAGCGTGAGCATGCCCGCCACGGCGAGCCAGGCCAGCAGCCCGGCGGAGGAGCGGAAGCCGATCACCAGCCCGACTCCGATGATGACCACCACGGAGATGCCGTTGGACACCAGAGAGGTCAGCACATGGCCCCACAGCACCGATGACCGGACGATCGGCATCGAGTGGAACCGTTCGAAGATGCCGCTCTTCATGTCCGTGAACAGCCGGAATCCCGTGTATGAGATGCCGCTGGCGATCGCGATCAGCAGGATGCCCGGCATCAGATAGTTGACGTAGTTGTCGGTGTCGGCCTGGATCGCGCCGCCGAAGACGTATCGGAACAACAGCAGGAACGCGATGGGCATGATCGTCACCGTGATGATGGTGTCGAGGCTACGGGTCACGTGCTTGATCGAGCGGTCGAGCATCACGCCGGTGTCACTGAGGACGTGAGTGGTCATGATCAGGCCTGCTTTCCGACGACGGCGAGGAACACTTCCTCGAGGGTGGGCTGCCGTTCCACGTACTCGACCTTGGCTGGCGGCAGCAGTTTCCGCAGGTCGGCCAGGGTGCCGGAGACGATGATCGTGCCCCCGTGCAGGATCGCGATCCGGTCGGCGAGCTTCTCCGCCTCTTCCAGGTATTGCGTGGTCAACAGCACCGTCGTCCCATCGCCGGCGAGCTTCTGGATCTCGTTCCATACCTCGATGCGGCCCTCCGGATCGAGGCCGGTGGTCGGCTCGTCGAGGAAGATGACCGGAGGGTCACCGATGAGGCTCATCGCGATATCGAGCCGGCGGCGCATGCCTCCCGAGTACGTCCCGACGCGGCGCCCGCCGGCGTCGGCCAGCCCGAACCGGTCGAGCAGTTCATCAGCGATCTGGCGGGGGTTGCCGACCCGGCGCAGCCGGCCAACCATGACCAGGTTCTCGCGGCCGGTGAGGATCTCGTCGACGGCGGCGAACTGCCCGGTCAGGCTGATCGATTCGCGCACCCGCACCGGCTCGGACCCGACATCGAACCCCTGGACGCTTGCCGTGCCGCCGTCCGGCTTGAGCAGGGTGGACAGGATGCGCACGACAGTGGTCTTGCCTGCGCCGTTCGAGCCGAGCAGCGCGAAGATGCTGCCGCGCGCCACTTCGAAATCGACGCCCTTGAGGACGGGTAGTTCCTTGTAGGACTTGCGCAATCCGTTGACCCGAATCGCCGGGCTGGCTGTTGCCATGTGCCGCCTCCTGTGCTTGGGCATGGGTCATCGCCGGCGGTCGCCGTTGGCTCCGTCCGTGATGTGGGGACGTGTGTGATCGACGGGCGAGCCGACGCTCGTCCGTGGTTGGTCAGGCGCGGATCAGATGTCGAGGTCCTCGATCGTCGGTTCGTGAACGGCGTCGAGAACCAGCTTGTAGAGCTCGGACGGGACGATCTCGCGCAGCGCGTCGAGGTCGTCGGCGATGCGCAGGCTGGAGTCGGCGGGAATGCGTGTCCAGGATTGGTTGGCGCTCCAGTCGCCGACCCAGGCGCGCCAGCCAGTGCGGTACTTCTCGGCGTTCGGCCCGATGTTCACATGCGCCTCGGACCGCTCGAGGTGGGCGACGTACTTTCCGCTGCGGGTGCGGTAGACCTGGTAGGTCTCGTCGCGCTCGTTGCCGGTCCGCTCCATCTCGGCCAGCAGCACGCCGGAGAACCGCTGTTTGCGGCCGAGCCCCGGCCCGACGCGCACGACGACATCGTCGTACCCCTGCTGCCGGCCCTCCTCGACCTCGACGTAGCGGCGCAGCGCGGCGGCGATGGCCGCCGACAGGGTGCCGCCGGCAAGCTCCTGGGCGCGCTGAAAGAGCGGCAGGTCGTCGTCGGACACGTAGATGGTCTTGTTGGGCACGACCTGACTACACGTACGCCTATACGTACACGCGACGCCGGCGCTATCGGGTCACGGACTCCTGATAGACGTCGGCATAAGTGCGCGAGTCCTTGATCAGGTCATCGCAGAAGGCGGCGACGTCGGCGCCCGTGACTTCCAGAACGCCCTTGCCGGCCACGACGCCCTCCTCGAAGAAGTCGACGATCCCAGGGAGCAGACCCTCGTCGAGCAGATCGGTCGGCCCGACCTTGAACAGGTAGCGCTGCATCTCCTCGTAGACGATCCGATAGTCGGGCGGGAGAGCCTTGACCCGAGCGACGTGCGCCCGCCACTGCTTCTTGCCCTCGATGATGTCCTGGATGCTCACGTCAGTCTCCTAGCCGGGCCAGTTTGCGTGCGACGTTCCGGTTCAGCTGCCTCCGCCACCGGTCGCGGTAACTGCGGGCGCCCGCGCCGCCGGCCAGCGCCGACGTGAAGCCGGCAATGTCGTCGCCGAGCACCTCGTCGATGCGCTGCCCATCGGCTGCGGCTTCCTCGAGCAACCCGAGAGCGGCGTCGGCGATAGGGGTCAGGTTGCGGCCCGTGAAGCTCCCGTACGGGGAGAGGTGAGCCACTATCTGCCCCCACGCGGCCCGATAGTCGGCCGGCAACGCCTGCGCCCGGCCTTCGAACGCTTTCCACTCTCGGGTCAGATCGCTGCCCGTGATGGTCTCCCAGAAGCTCATGCCCCGGCCTCCTTGAGTTTGTCGATCCGCGAGGAGACGTACTGCCACTTCGCCCAGAACGTCGCGAGCTCCCTGCGCCCGGTGTCGTTGAGCGTGTAGAACTTGCGCGGCGGACCCACTTCGGACGGCCGCTTCGCAACCTGGACAAACTTGTTGCGCTCCAGACGCAGCAGGATGGTGTACACCGTGCCGTCGATGACGTCGGTGAAACCGAGCTCGTTCAGGCGACGCGTGATGGCGTAGCCGTAGGTCTCCTCACGGCCGATGATTTCGAGCACGCACCCCTCGAGCGTGCCCTTCAACATCTCGGTCAGATCCTCCACATCAACCTCCAATCCGCTATCTGGTACGACGGGGTACTGGTATACGGTATCACCGAGTACCGCTAGTCGGTAGTACCGAGTACTGGAAACTTCTGCCGGTCAGGAGTGGAAGCGGTAGCCCAAGCGAGGCTCGACGAGAAGGCGGGTCCAACCGCGCAGCCCGGTGGAAACCGGGCGGGCCCATCCCCCCGCCAGCAGAACCCGCCAGCCGGCGCGGCGCAGCGGGTCCTCGCAAGCTCCCGTCGCACCAGGGTCCTGTCAGACCATCGGCGACGCCAAGCCGCAGGGCGGAGTCTTCGGGGGGCGACTCAAATATTCATCGATACAAGAGATGCCCTGACCTGCGTCTCCGCTGGTCAGGGCATCATCCGAGCCGCCTGACGGAATCGAACCGTCGACCTACGCGTACCGAACCCAGTGGTCCTGCATCGTCGTCGACTGTCAGGACTTGGCGCTGAGCCGTACAAACGACCCGGCAGAATACTCATCGTTGGTCACCACTGGTCTGCCGTTGGCAGGGACTTTCGAGGGGTGAACGGGGGCGGCCACCAGGCGCGGCGCATTGCTGTCGCCGGGAAGGTGTCAGGCATCCTCGTCGCGGGTCGCCCCCGCTGTGTCCTGCCGAGGGGCGTACCCGGCTCAGTGATGTGTGTCAGGCTGCGGGTTGCTCGTTGGGGAAGAAGACCTTCTCGACCTGATCGTGGTTGGTGTGCAGCTCCCAGTAGAGCGGCGCGATCTCCTCCGGCGCGGTGGCGCCCGGCTGGCGGGCGAGCCACGTGCCGATTGCGACGTGGCCGACCTGCACTCCCCGGGGAGCGGCAGCGGCGTGCAGGCCGTGGGCCCAGTTGCGGAGCCATGCCGCAGCCGGGCCGACGTTGCCGAATATATCGTGACCCATCTCCGGACGCACGGAGGTGGCGCCGGTGGTGAACAGGATCGTGCCCGAGCCTCGGGCGAGCATCTCCGGCAGCACCTCGCTGACGGCAGCAACGGCTCCGTGTACGAGGAAATCGAGATGGACCTGCACGTTTTCGTGGGTCAGCTCGGTGGAGGGAGCCATCGGCAGCGCCGGGTTGGACGGCGAATACTCGAAGACGTCGATCTGCCCGAATCGCTGCCTGACCGCAGCGAGGCCGGCGACGATCGACGGCCGGTCGGTCACGTCGGCAGCGAAGGCCGCCGCTTCGATGCCCTGACCGATCAGTTCGGCCACGACCGGCTCCAGCTTGGCCGGGGTCCGCGACAGCAGCGCGACCTGGTGGCCTTCCTTGCCGAAGGTCTGAGCGATGGCGAGTCCCATTCCGGGACCGGCACCCATGATGGCGATGGTGGGCATGACTTTCTCCTTAGATCACGTGGTGAACAGTGGGATGGAACAACGGACCGACTGCCGCCGGGGCTGGCGCGGCGGGCAGGGTCGGCGTCAGTTGCTGATCTGCAGTTCCTGCCGTACGTATCGCAGATTCTCGGCATGAGCGAGCATGAATTGCGCGAGCTCGGCCCGGGAAGTGTGTGAGCCGACCCGGTCCCCGGATCCGGTCCCGGTGCGCACTTCGACCCTCCCGATCCAGTTTCATCAGGTCTCCTGAGCCTGGTCTGAGCCGGATCACCGAGGGGCTCATGGCACAAAGTGAGGACACCCTCAGCTTGTGCTGCCACCATAGCACGCAAGTTGAGGAGCACCTCAAGTTGATAGGCTGTGCGGCATGTCCCCCGAACCCGCACCTGCCGCGACCACGGCCCCCGCCCGGCCGCTGCGTCGCGACGCGCAGCGCAACCGCGACTCGCTACTCGCGGCCGCTCAGGCCGTGTTCGCCGAACAGGGGATGGAGGCGTCGCTGGAGCAGGTCGCCAAGCGGGCTGGAGTGGCCATCGGCACGCTCTACAACCACTTCCCCGCCCGGCTGGACCTGGTGCAGGAGGCCTTCGCCGGCAAGCTCGCGATCTGGGTCACCGCCGCCGAGCAGGCCCTGACCATGGACGACGCGTGGGAAGGACTGTGCCTGTTCCTGGAAACCATGTGCGAACTCCAGGCCCGCGACCGGGGCTTCAACGACTTCGCCTCGATCCGGCTACCGGAAAACGCCTGCCTGGCCGGCCAGCAGACCCGGATCCACGACCTCGGCATACGCATCGTCAAACGGGCCCAACAACAAGGCCACCTCCGGCCCGACCTGGCCCCCGAGGACCTCGCCTTCGTCATCTGGTCCCACAGCCGGATCATCGAGGCGACCGACGGCATCGCCCCGCACGCCTGGCGTCGTCACCTGCACCTGATGCTCGACGGATTCCGCGCCGAGCGCGCCCACCCACTGCCCGAACCGCCCCTGACCCCCGAACAGCTCTACCGAGCCATGCTGCGCCTCGGCGGCACCGACACCCTCCGTCCAGCCACGTCCACGGAGGGGTTCTCGGGGGGCGATTCAAAACCGCATCGATGAAAATGAGGCCCTGACCAGCGAACCTGCTGGTCAGGGCCTCACACTGAGCCGCCTGACGGAATCGAACCGTCGACCTACGCATTACGAGTGCGTCGCTCTAGCCGACTGAGCTAAGGCGGCAACGATCGTTGAGTGTACGGCACGAGCCCACCCGGGATCGACCGGGCTCCCGGCCGACCGACCCGGACATCAAGGGACATCGGCGGACAGTGCGACGGCTAGGCTGCCCGGGTGAGCGACGACCACGCCACCCCCGACCACCACGCCACCCCCGACCACCACGCCACCCCCGACCACCACGCCACCCCCGACCACCACGCCACCCCCGCCGACCCCGCCACCCCTGCCGATCCTGGCGACACCGCCACGCCGGACCCGGATGCCGAGCACGCCCCCGGTGAGCGGGCGGTCCGTCGGCCGCGCGGCACCGATCCGGTGGAGCTGGGCTTCACGCCCCGCAGACCGGTCCCCTGGCTCGCGCCGTTCCTGTTGATCAGCACCGGCATCCGTACCCTGCTGGCGATGCTGTTCGGGGCGTACCTGGACAAGCGGGAGTTGCAGAACGCGCTCGACGCGCGGATCGGCGAGCAGGTCGGGCCGGACGGCGGGCTCTGGCTGGACTACGTGGCCGACCTGGGCGACGGTTTCGACGCCACGTACTCGGTGGCCTACCTGCTGGCCCAGCCGGAGCTGACTGTCGACGGGCACCGGCTGCCCCGGGCGCAGACCCTGGTGATGGGGGGCGACCAGGTCTACCCGTCGGCGGCCTACGAGGCGTACGAGGACCGGTGCAAGGGGCCTTACCAGGCGGCGCTGCCGGTGGCCCCGCCGGAGCGGCCGACGCTGTTCGCGGTGCCCGGCAACCACGACTGGTACGACGGGCTGACCGCGTTCCTGCGGCTCTTCGTCCGCTCCCGGGACCGGAACTTCGGCGGCTGGGGCACCGGACAGTCCCGGTCGTACTTCGCGGTGCGACTGCCGGCGGGGTGGTGGCTGCTCGGCCTGGACGACCAGTCGGGGTCCTACCTGGACGACCCGCAGCTCGCCTACTTCGACGAGGTGGCCCGCCGGCTCGGCCCGGACTCCCGGGTGATCCTGGCGGTGCCGGCACCGACCTGGGTGAAGTCCGTCGACCACCCCACCGCGTACGACTCGATCGACTACTTCGTCCGGACGATCATCGCGCCCACCGGCGCGCACGTCCGGCTGCTGGTCTCCGGCGACCTGCACCACTACGCCCGGTACGCCGGCCCGGGACGACAGTTGATCACCTGCGGCGGGGGCGGCGCATACCTGTACCCGACGCACACCCTGCCCGAGCGGATCGAGGTGCCACCGAAGGACACCCTGTCCCGCCGGGCCAGTCGCACCCGCGCGTACGACCTGGTGGCCCGTTTCCCGGACGCGGCCCGCTCCCGCCGGTACGGCTGGGGGATCTTCCACCGGCTGCCCCGACGCAACCCGGGCTTCGGCACCCTGCTCGGCACCCTGCACACGCTGCTGATGCTCGCCATGGCGGGTGTCGCGGCCAACCGCACCGGCACCGAGCAGCGGTTTTTCAGCGTCCCGTTGGTGATCATGTTGGCGGTGACGCTGCTCGGCGCGGCCTTCTTCGCCAAGCCGCCCAGTGCCGGCGGAAAACGGCACGTCCGGCACTGGCTGCTCGGCGTCGGTCACGGGCTCGCGCACGTGGTGCTCGCCGTCGCCGGCACCTGGGCCTGGCTGCACCTGCCGTTCTACGACTGGCCGTGGCCGCTGCCGGCGGTCGCCGCCGCCGTGCTCTACGGCCCGGTGATCGGGCTGGTGGCCACCCAACTGGTGGCCGGTTACCTGCTGGTGGCGGGGGCGTTCGGGGTCAACGTCAACGAACTCTTCGCCGGCCAGGGCATCGAGGACTCGAAGTCGTTCCTGCGGATGCGCTTCGACCCGGACGGCACGCTCACCGTCTATCCGATCGCCGTCGACCGGGTCTGCCACGACTGGCAGGTCAACCCCGACCAGTCCCCCACCGCCTCCTGGCTGACCCCCCACACCCCCCTAACCCCCCACCTAGCCGAACCCCCCATAACCCTCACC
>NZ_JBTMMT010000088.1:0-21475 GCF_055517075.1 Micromonospora sp. DSM 43699 | reverse complement strand
GCCCCCGACTCCCGCCCCGGCCCCAGCCCCAGCCCCCACCCCATCGTCGGCACTGACCGCGACCCAGTCCCAGACCGCGACCCAGTCCCAGACCGCGCCCCAGTCCCAGACCGCGACCGCCGCACCGACCCCCGTCACTTCGACCGGTCACACATCGGCCGCGGGGATGACCTGTTCGCTGCCGCCGGTGCCGCACGACGATCTGCGGGACACCGCCGGGCGTCGCTATCCCGCCCACCTCGACGTCTGGCCGGTGCACGAGCCGAAGGACTGGCCCGGTGCCTGGTGGGCAGACTGGTACAACCTGCCGCCTCCGCTGTGGCCGCTGCGGTTGCCGCCGGCGGCGTACGAACGGAACCGGGGTTACCGGGACCAGCGTCGGGCGGCGGAGCGGGTCCGTCGGGACGCCACGGTCCGGTGGGTGGCGGGCGACGGCCGGCCCCCGACGGCCTGGCGGTTCGTGGCCGAACTGCCCGACGGCACCCTGCTGGGGGAGCTGCGCGCCCACGAGCGTGATCCGCGGCTGGTCTACGGCGACGACCTGGACTGGCCGCGCGAGCTGGTGCTCGACGGGGTGCTGGTAGCGGCCGGGCATCGTCGGATCGGTATCGGCAGCCGGTTGGTGGCAGCCATGGCACAGCGGATGGAGGAGGTGGGCATCGGTCTGGTCCGTACCGTGGTCGAGGAACACTTCGGCACCCGCTTCCTGGCGGCCTGCGGCTTCCGGGTGGCCACCGGACGTCCCCTCGCCATGTCCCTGCAACGCCCGGTCGGCCCAGTACCCCGACCGCCGTAGCCCCGGCCGTATCGGTCAGGCCATCGTCCGGGCCGTATCGGTCAGGCCATCGTCCGGGCCGTATCGGTCAGGACAGCGCGCAGGCTGCCTCGGTCAGGGCGGTGAACGCCGCGCGCATCCGCCAGCCGTCGCGGTCCCGGGGGCCGATCAGATTGGAGACGGTACGCAGCTCGGCGAAGGGGATGCCGGCCTGCGCGGCGGCGATCGCCACCGCGTACCCCTCCATGGCCTCGGCCACCGCGTCGGGGTGCCGGTCCGCCAGTGCGGCGGTGCTCTCGGCCGTGCCGGTGACCGTGCCGACCGTCAACACCGCTCCGACCACCGCCTCCGGGAGGGCGGCGCGCAGCACGCCCAGCAGCATCGGGTCGACCTCGATGGCGGGGCCGCCACCGAGCAGTTCCGGTGGCATGCCCAACTCGTCGACGGGGATGAAGCCGGTCGGTGACTCCGCCCCGAGGTCCGCGGCGACGCTGCGGGAGGCGAGCACCGTACCGCCGACCGGGGCCCGACCGGCGAAGCCGCCGGCGATCCCCGCGCTGACCACCGCGCGGTACGGGCGGCCGGCGGCCTCGGCCAGGGCCAGCAGCCGGGCCGTGGTGGCACCGGCCACGGCCGGGCCCACGCCGATCGCCCGGACCGTCACCGTCGGATCGGTCAGGCCGGCCCGGACCGCCTCCGCCTCGGCCGGTACGGCGGTCAGCACCAGCAGACCCGTCACGACACCGAACCCGGTGACTGCCGTCGCTGCTCGTCGTCGACGCCGCTGCCCGGGACCGCCGAGGACGGTCGGTAGATGTGGTAGCCAGGCGGGGCCAGCGTGTCGCCGTGAGGTGCGGAGCCGCCCGCCCCGCTCGGTGCCGGTGAGGTCGGTGCCGCCCGGGCCGCCGCCTCGGCCGCCGCATCGTCGGCGCTGACGGCCAGCTGACCGGTCGTCAGGTCGGCCTGGTCCTGGGCGGCCAACTCCTCGTCGGTCAACGGTCGGCCCAGCAGCCGCTGGGTGCGCAGCCGGCCGGCGACGACGACCCCCCGGGCGGCGGCGAGGAAGCCCACCCCGGCGGCGACCGCGATGCCGATCCGGCCCTCGAACGGTACGAGGCCGAGCCCACCACCGGCGACGAAGGCGAGCATCAGGACGGTTTCCGAGTGGGCGAAGGAACTGGCCCGCAACCGCTCCGGGATGCGTTCCTGGATCGAGGCGTCGACGGCGAGCTTGGCGATCCCGCTGGCCAGGGCTGCGACCAGGCAGAACAGGGCCACCATCGGCAGCGAGAACTTCAGCACGGCCAGGATCCCCACTCCGGCCACGATGATCATCGTGCTGGACTGGATCGCCACCGGCCGGTGGATGCGTAACCGGGTGCCGACCGCGGTGGCCAGGAATCCACCGAGCGCCAGCGCCCCGCCGATCATGCCCAGCGCCGCCTGGTCGTTGAGCCGCCGGCCGAAGAAGTCGTTGGTCAGGTCCCCCTTCTTCAGCGCGAACGCCAGGAAGAGCAGGAGGAAACCGTAGAGCGCGCGGAGCCCCGCCGCACCGATCAGGGTGGCGATCACCAGCCGACCCGCCGGCCGCCCCCGGCCCAGCGGCCGGTCCCCCTTGCGGCGCAGCGCCCGCAGCGGACGGGGCACCCGCTCGGGCGGGTCCGAGTCCGCCCTGGGCGGCAGCCGCAGCGCGATCACCATGCCGACCAGGAAGATGACCGAGGCGACCCGGAGCGGCCACTGCGGCCCGAACCAGAACGTCGCCAGCCCCAGCGGGACCACCAACGCCCCGGCCACCGTGCCGTAGACGCTGGCCCGCGCCCCCACCTGGGACAACCCGAGGCCCTCCGGTAACAACCGGGGTACGGCGGCGGAGCGGGCCACCCCGTACGCCCGGGAGAGCGCCAGCACGCCGAACGCGGCGGGATAGAGCCCCAGGCTGCCGAGGTAGTCGGAGATCAACCAGGCCAGGAAGGCGCGGCCGAGCATGGTGGTGGCCAGCGCGTACCGGCGGCCGTGCCGGAAGTGGTCGAGCAGCGGGCCGACCACGGGTGCCAGCATCGCGAACGGCACCATCGTGACCAGCAGGTAGAGCGCCACCTTGCTGCGGGCCTCACCGAGCGGCACGTCGAAGAAGATGGTCCCGGCCAGGCCGATGGCGATCAACGTGTCGCCGGCGCAGGAGAGGGCGTGCAGGTCGAACAGGCGGACCATGCCGGCCTCGCCGCCGGCGCCCTTCGCGCGGGCCGACCCGGCCCGCCGGGTCACCCAGCGCCCGCCGTTGACCGAGCCCCGCAGCAGCAGGCGGGTGGTGCGGATGCCGGTGCCGACGGTCCGTCCCAGCACGGACCGCCCGGAGCGGGAGAACAGCGGCATGTGCACCATCCTTGCCCATCTGATCCAGGTACGCCGCACCACGGGGGAAGACTCACTCGGGGAGTGCCTGTCGGTGCGTACCGCGCATGGGGAACAATGGTCTGGTGACCAGGCCCGCTCCCGCCCGTGCCGCCCGCCTCGACCAGGTCTGCGCTACCGCCGTCGAGGTGGCCCGCGACGCCATCACCGAGGTGGAGCCCGCCGACATCGGTGACCACCTGCGGGCGGTTGCCGAGGGCGACCGGGTCGTCACCCACTACTTCGAATGTCTGCTCGGTGGTTACCGGGGTTGGCGCTGGGCGGTGACCGTCACCCGGGTTCCGCGCAGCAGGCAGGTCACCGTCTGTGAGACGGTGCTGCTGCCCGGCTCCGACGCGTTGCTCGCGCCCGGCTGGTTGCCCTGGCAGGAACGCCTCAAGCCGGGTGACCTCGGCCCCGGTGACCTGCTGCTCACCCCGTCGGACGACGACCGGCTCGCCCCCGGGTACCTGCTCTCCGACGACCCGGCGGTCGAGGAGACCTCCTGGGAGCTTGGCCTCGGTCGCCCCCGGGTGCTGTCCCGCGAGGGCCGGGCCGAGGCGGCCCAGCGCTGGTACGACGGGGACCACGGCCCGACCGCGCCGATCTCCGCCGCCGCCCCCGCATCGGCCCGCTGCGGCACCTGTGGTTTCTACCTTCCGCTGGCCGGCGCGCTCCGGCAGACCTTCGGGGCCTGTGGCAACTTCTACGCACCCGACGACGGTCGGGTGGTCAGCGCCGACCACGGCTGCGGTGCGCACTCGGAGGCTCTGGTGGAGACCACCGAGCCGGCGATCGACGAGCTTCCCACGGTGTACGACGACAGCGCGGTCGAGTCGATGACGGTGAGCGGGGCTGCCGGTCCGGTGGAGTCGTCCGCGCCGGTGGAGTCGTCCGACGCCTCCTGACCGCTGGTCCGCGCCTCCTGACCGCTGGTCCGCGCCTCCTGACCGCTGGTCCGCTCGGGCGGGCCGGGTTCGGGAGCTCGGCGCGGGCGGTCAGCCCTGACGGGTGGACTGCCGACGGCGACGGCGGTGGGCGTCGTGCCGCATCATCACTGCCAGACCGGGAAAGCCCCACAGGAACCCGGCCAGGCAGGTCCAGAGCCAGTCCTGGTGACCGTGTTCGCCGAGCCAGCCCCGGAAGAAGATCAGCAGCACCAGGCCGGCCACCGCCCAGGCGATCAGCCCGGCCACCGCGAACGGGACCATCGGCGGGTCGAGCGGCTCGGGTCGGGGTGGTTGCTCCTGTGGCACGGGCAGAAGCGTACCGCGTAGCACTTTCCCGGCCCGCCGCTGATCTGGGACGATGCGCGCGACAAACGGAAGATCACCTGCGAGGACCTGATGGCCATTGCGCCGCCGGACAACGGCATTCCACCCGATCCCGCCCACCCCCGGAACGGTTTCGACCGGTTCTTCGAGATCTCCGCCCGTGGCTCGACGATGAGCCGCGAGGTGCGGGGCGGGTTGGCGACCTTCTTCACGATGGCCTACATCGTGGTGCTGAACCCGCTGATCCTCGGCGGTGCCGCCGACGGCGACGACCAGAAGCTCTCGATTCCCGCCCTGGCCGCCGCGACCGCGCTGGTGGCCGGCCTGATGACGATCCTGATGGGGGTCGTCGGCCGGTTCCCGATGGCGTTGGCCGCCGGTCTGGGCGTGAACGCGCTCGTCGCGTTCGAGATCGCCCCGGAGATGACCTGGGCGGACGCGATGGGGCTGGTGGTGATCGAGGGTGTGCTCATCGCCGTCCTCGTCCTCACCGGCCTGCGTACGGCGGTGTTCCGCTCGGTCCCGACGCAGCTCAAGACCGCGATCGGCGTCGGCATCGGGCTGTTCCTGACCATCATCGGCCTGGTCGACGCCGGTTTCGTCAGGCGGGTGCCGGATGCGGCGAACAGCACCGTGCCGGTCGGGCTGGGCATCAACGGCAAGATCGTCAGCTGGCCGATGCTGGTCTTCGTGGTCGGCCTGCTGGTGACGCTGGTGCTGGTGGTGCGCCGGGTGCGTGGCGCGATCCTGATCGGCATCCTGGCCTCGACCGCGCTGGCGATCGTCGTGGAGGCGGTGGCCAAGGTGGGGCCGTCCTTCGTCGACGGCAAGCCCAACCCCGAGGGCTGGTCGTTGAACGTCCCGAAGCTGCCCGAGCGGATCGTGGACGTCCCCGACCTGTCGCTGCTGGGTAACTTCAACGTGCTCGGCGCGTGGGAACGGGCCGGCTGGCTGATCCCGCTGATGTTCGTCTTCACCCTGTTGATCACGGACTTCTTCGACACGATGGGCACGATGGTCGCGATCGGCCAGGAGGGTGGCATGCTCGACGAGCAGGGCACCCCGCCCCGGGCCAAGGAGATCCTGCTGGTCGACTCGATCGCCGCGGCGGCGGGTGGCGCGGCGAGCGTCTCCAGCAACACGTCGTACATCGAGAGCGCCTCGGGGGTCGCGGAGGGTGCCCGGACCGGGGTGGCCAACCTGGTCGCCGGCGGCCTGTTCCTGTTGGCGATGTTCCTGTCGCCGTTGTCCACGGTGATCCCGTTCGAGGCGGCCTCGACGGCGCTGGTGGTGGTCGGGTTCCTGATGATGACCGCGGTACGGACCATCGACTGGACCGACTACGAGATCGCCATCCCGGCGTTCCTCACCATCACCCTGATGCCGTTCACCTACTCGATCTCCAACGGCATCGGCGCGGGCATCATCAGTTACGTCCTGCTCAAGCTGGCCAAGGGTAAGGCGCGGGAGATCCACCCGCTGCTCTACGCGGTGGCGGTGCTGTTCGTGCTGTACTTCCTGCGTGGGCCGATCGAGGCCGCGCTGACGTAGCGCCACCCCGCCGTCGCGGGCCGGGCAGACCTACCGGAATGCCCGGTCCGCGACGGCGGAACTCCTCCTCGTGAGCATGGTCATATCGCGTGTCGTTAGCCAGGCTCATTAGTTAAGCTAACGACTGTGACGGAGCGGACGGTGACGGCGAACCGCGTGCCACCGGCGCAGCTGGCACCCCAGCTGCGTGATGCGATAACCCGACTCAACAGGCGGGTCCGTCAGGCCCGCCCGGTGGGCGACCTGACGGTCACCCAGCTCTCCGCGCTCACCAGCCTCCGGCTGGCGGGCGCGCTGACGCCCCGGGAACTGGCCGACGTCGAACGGGTCCAGCCACCGACGATGACCAAGATCGTCGCGAAGCTGGAGGAGCGCGGCCTGGTGCAGCGCACCCCCCACCCGACCGACGGCCGGCAGGTCATCCTGGCGGCCACCGAGGGGGGCCGGGCCGTGCTCGACCAGTTCGAGCGGGTCCGCGACGAGTGGCTGGCCAGCCGGCTCGCCGCGCTGACGGAGGACGACCGCGACACGCTACGGCGGGCCGCCGAGATCCTCCAGCAGCTCGCCCGCGCCTGACGCCCCACCGGGTCCGCGCCGTCCGCCGTGGATGACGCGTACGCGACCCGAGGAGGCGCACCAAGAGTGCAGGCGAAGCTGAGCACGATGTTCCAGTCCCTGCGAGTCCGCAACTACCGGCTCTTCGCCACCGGACAGCTGATCAAACTGATCGGCGTCTGGATGATGTTCATCGCCCAGGACTGGCTCGTCCTTGAGCTCTCCGACAACTCGGCCACCGCGCTCGGCGTGGTGACCGCGCTCCAGTTCACCCCGGTGCTGCTGCTCACCCTGCTCTCCGGCCGGCTCGCCGACCGGTACGACAAGCGGATGCTGCTCTTCGTCGCCAACGCCTTCTGGACGGTGCTGGCGCTGGGGATGAGCCTGCTGGTGCTCACCGGTCTGGTCGAGCTGTGGCACGTCTTCGCGTTCGCCGCCCTGCTCGGCACCGCCAACGCGGTGGAGACCCCGGTCCGGCAGGCGTTCGTCAGCGAGCTGGTCGGCACCACCCTGCTGCCCAACGCGCTCTCCCTCAACGCCGCGGTGTTCAACTCGGCCCGGATCGTCGGCCCGGCCGTCGCCGGCCTGGCCATCGCCGCCTTCGACGTCGGCCCGGTCTTCCTGTTCACCGCGGTCAGCTCCATCGCGCCGCTGGCCAACGTGGTCCGGATGCGCCCGGCCGAGCTGCACCGCAAGGATCTCCTCCCGATCGGCGAACGGGACTCCGCGAAGATCGTCGACGGGCTGCGTTACGTCAGGCGCCGCCCCGACCTGCTGCTGCCGATGGTGGTCATGTCGGTCATCGGGATGTCGCTGTTCAACTTCCAGCTCACCCTCGCCGCGCTCGCCAAGACGGTTTTCCACACCGGGGCCGCCTCGTTCGGCCTGTTCAGCACCGCGCTGGCGGTCGGTGCACTGGTCGGCGCGCTCGCCGGCACCGGTCGGCGTAGCCGCCCCTCGGTCTGGCTGGTGCTCGGCGCGGCGGTCGGCTGTGCCGGGTTCGGCACCCTGGTCGGCCTCGCCCCGGCGTACTGGCTGGTGGTGACCCTGCTCCTGCCGACCGGGTTCTTCATGGTCTTCTTCGCCCAGGCCGCCAACCAGCGGGTCCAGCTCGGCACCGACGCCGCGTTCCGGGGGCGGGTGATGTCCCTGTGGGTGCTGGTGTTCCTGGGCACCAACCCGGTCGGCGCGCCGATCATCGGTTGGGTCGCCGAGACCTGGGGTGCCGGGGCGAGCATCTGGATGGGTGGACTGATCTCGCTGGCCACCGCCCTGCTCGCGCTCACCTGGCAGCTACGCCGCTCCGGTGCCCGGCTGCGCTTCCGGGTCCTGCCGCTGCCCCGCTTCTACGTGGTCTCCCGGGCCCGGTTGCTGACCCCCAGCGGGCGGTGACCGGTCACCCGCTGTCCACCGGCCGGTGCGGACCGACACCCGTGCCCCGGCGTCGCCGGTGGCCGGGAGGAGCGAGCGGACCGACTCCGGACCGCAACAAAGCGGTGGCGCTCAGCGGCGGTGGGCCGTAGCGTCGAGGTGTGGCAGGCGGGAGCACGCTGACGCTGATACTGGCTTTCCTCGCCATGGCATGCCTGCCTGTGGTGTTCGTCCTGCTCTTCTGCCTCGACGAGATCGCCGACCGGGTGGTCTGCGGCTGGTCCGAGTGGCGGGAACGCCGCCGGGAACGCCGGAGCATCGCCCGGCTCGACCGGGCCTTCGCCGCCGACGCGCTCACCCGGGACGTCGACCTGACCGAGCTGGACCGGCCCGACCGCCGGCCTCTCGAACTTCTCGCCGCCGACCTGCGGCGGCTGGGCCGCCACCGGCTCGCCGCCGGCGGTCGCTCGGTCGTCCACCGGTCGGTGATCGAGGCGTACGACGACCGGCTCCGCGCCGCCTGCCGGGCATTGGGGATCGTCGAGCACCTGGCCGAGCTGACCGGGGTCGACCGGGAGATCGAACGGGTCCGGGTCGAGGGGTTGCTGGCCTCGGCGGGGCTCGGGCTGCCCGCCACCCGCGCCGATCGCCGCCCCCGTGACCGGCGGGCGTGAGGCTCTTCGTCGCGGTCTACCCGCCGCCGTCCGCCGTCGCGGAACTCACCGCCCGGGTGGCCCGCCTGCGGGTCGGCACGGCCACCGCCGCCGGCCTCGACGTACGCCTGGCCGTGCCGGCCCACCTGCACGTCACACTGGCCTTCCTCGGTGAGGTCGAGGCAGGTCGGCTGCCCGAGGTGGCGGACGCCCTCGGGTCGGCCGCCGGGACCGCCCGCGCCGGCTGGGACCGCCCGCCCCGGCTGCGGCTGGGCGGCGGGGGCCGCTTCGGACAGGGCCGGTCCACCGTGCTGTGGGTGGACGTCCAGGGCGAGGTGGCCGCGCTGCGGACGCTGGCCCGGCTGATCCGCGCCGAGCTGCGTCGGACCGGCCTGCCGTACGACGGGAAACCGTTCCGCCCACACCTGACGGTGGCCCGCCCCGGGGACCGGCTCGACCCGTCCGAGGTGGACGCCGATCGGCTCGCCCTCGACGACCACACCGGTCAGTGGTGGCCGGCGACCGGGATGGTGCTGGTGCACAGCCGCCCCGGCCCCCGCTACACCCCGCTCGCCAGTTGGCCCCTCTGAGCCGTCCCCGCGGATCAGCGGTGGGTCACCAGGCCCAGGCCTCCGGGCCGGGGCCACCGTTGCCGACCGGCGGGAACAACTCGTCGAGCCGCTGCGCCGTCGCCTCGTCGATCTCCACCGCGAGCGCGCCCAGGGTGTTGTCGAGCTGCTCCACGGTGCGCGGGCCGATGATCGGGGCGGTCACCCCGGGACGGGAGAGCAACCAGGCCAACGCCACGTTCGCCGGGTCGTGACCCAGGTCCGCGCAGAACTTCTCGTACGCCTCGATTGTCGACCGGTGTACGGCGAGCCCGTCGGCGGCGCGACCACCGGTGCCCCGCGAGGCGCTGCCCTCGGCCATCTTGCGCAGCAGCCCGGAGAGCAGCCCGCCGTGCAGCGGCGACCACGGGATGACCCCCAGGCCGTAGTGCTGCGCGGCCGGGATCACCTCCAACTCGACGTGCCTGGTGAGCAGGTTGTAGATGGACTGCTCGGCGACCAGGCCGAGGAAGTTGCGCTTCCCGGCGGCGGCCTGCGCCTGCGCGATGTGCCAACCGGCGAAGTTGGACGACCCGACGTAGATCACCTTGCCCTGGGCGACCAGCGTCTCCATCGCCTGCCAGATCTCCTCCCACGGGGTGGTCCGGGAGACGTGGTGCATCTGGTAGAGGTCGATCACGTCGGTCTGGAGCCGGCGCAGCGAGTCCTCGCAGGCCCGGATGATGTGCCGGGCGCTCAGGCCCTGCTCGTTGGGCCACTCGCCCATCTTGCCGTAGACCTTGGTGGCCAGGACGACCTTGTCCCGCCGGCCGTCGCCCTGGGCGAACCAGCGACCGATGATCTGCTCGGTGATCCCCTCACCGGTCTGCCAGCCGTACACGTTGGCGGTGTCGAAGAAGTTGATGCCGTGTTCGAGCGCCCGGTCCATCACGGTGAAGCTGTCCGGCTCGGCGGTCTGCCGCCCGAAGTTCATCGTGCCGAGGCAGAGCCGGCTCACCGACAGCCCGGTGCGTCCCAGATTGGTGTACTCCATGGCCCCACCCTGACACGTGCGGGGGAGAAGTGCCTCGCGGTGCCAGCGTGGTGCCTCGGGTCAGGAGGACTCGCGGGCGGCCGGGCCGCTGCCGAAGAGGACGTCGTCCCAGCTCGGCAGGCGCTTGCGCGGCTTGCCCGAGGCGTCCGTCGACTCGCCGCCGGCAGCCGCCGCCGCGCCCGTGCGTCGCGGCCGGAGCACCGCCAGCGAGGGTACGGCGGGGATCTCCTTGGGCGCGTCCGAGTCGTCGTCGAAGGCGGAACCCTGACCACCGCCGAGCAGTGCGGCGGCGCCCCCGCCGACGGCCCGCTGACGGGGTGCGTCGGCGCCGGCCAACGCCGCCGGGGAACGCGGGTCGAGACCCCGCCCCGAGGTGCCGCCGAGCGGACGGTCGAGCGACGCGAGCAGGGCGTCCCGCCCGGCCCGGATCGGGTCCCGGCCCGGACGGGCCTGCTCGCTGGCGGCCGGCAGGCCGTGCCCACCCCGGCTCGGCTCACCACGCGACGGGCCGGGCAGCGCGTGACCGCCCCGCTCCGGCGCCGGCTCCTGGCCGAGGATCGGCGTGGGGCGCTCGGCGCACAGGTACTGCGCCATGTCGTCGTGCGGGGTGACGTTCTGCCGGAGCTTGTCGAGATCCCAGACCGCCTGCGCGGTGGCCTTGCCCGAGGGCCAGGTGGCGATGATCCGCCAGGTGCCGTCGTCGCGCCGGAAGGCGTCCCAGGAGATCTTCTCGGTGTCGATGCCATGCTGGGCCAGCCGACCGTTGACCACCTCGGCCAGCGGGGTGGCCTTTTCGGCCCCCTTGAGCCGGGTGCGCCGGGCGTGCTGGGCGAGCATGGCCCGTTCCTGGAGCACCGGGCCGGCATAGCGCAGCACCCGGTCGACGGGGACGCCGGCGATCCGGGCGACGTCCTCGGCGGACTCGCCGGAGCGGATCCGGGCCTGGATGTCCCGAGGTGACAGCGAGGGGGTCGGGTCGACGCTGGTGGGGACCACGGCGAGCGGCGGCGCACCAGGCTCGGCGTGCAGCACGGTCGCGATGCGTTCGTCGATGGGGAGGGCGAGCAGGCGCCCGACCTCGTCGGCGAGCACCAGCGCCTGGCCGTCCTCGGAGAGGGCGACGAAGCGTACTGGGCGCATGGCGTAGCCTCCGTCCCGCTTCGCTGGCCGTCACGCCACGAGCCGGCCACCCGGGCGTCCTCGCACCACCGTACGCTTATCTGCCCACAGGTGGGGGATGTGACTCGCGCATGTCGCGACTGAGCTGCGGCAATGATCACAGTGGGTGGTCGCAGCGACCGCTGCGACCACCCACTGTGACGGGTGTGACTAGAGCCGCTCGACCACGTAGTCGATGGCGGCGGTGAGCGCCTCCACGTCGGCCGGCTCCACCGCCGGGAAGAGCGCGACCCGCAGCTGGTTACGGCCCAGCTTGCGGTACGGCTCGGTGTCGACGATCCCGTTCGCCCGGAGCACCTTGGCGATCGCGGCGGCGTCCACCCCGTCGGCGAAGTCGATGGTGGCGACCACGTTGGAGCGCAGCGCCGGGTCGGTGACGAACGGCGTGGCGAAGTCGGCCCGCTCGGCCCAGCCGTAGACGGCCCCGGCGCTCTCGGCGGTGCGCTTGGCCGCCCAGCTCAGGCCGCCCTGCGAGTTCATCCAGTCGGTCTGCTCGGCGGCCAGGAAGACGGTCGCCAGCGCGGGCGTGTTGTACGTCTGCTCCAGCCGCGAGTTGTCGATCGCGGTGACCAGGTCGAGGAAGGCCGGGATGTACCGGCCTGACGACTTGATCTCGGTGGCCCGCTCCAGCGCGGCCGGCGACATCAGGGCCAGCCACAGGCCACCGTCGGAGCCGAAACACTTCTGCGGGGCGAAGTAGTAGACGTCGGTCTCGCCGACGTTGACCTCCAGGCCACCCGCGCCGGAGGTCGCGTCGACAAGCAGCAGCGAACCGGGGTCGGCGTCGGCGACCCGGGCGATCGGCACCGCGACACCGGTGGAGGTCTCGTTGTGCGGGGTGGCGTAGACGTCCACCCCGGCCTCGGCCTGCAGGCCCGGGGCGCTGCCCGGCTCGGCCTTGCGGACGGTCGGCTCACCGAGGAACGGCGCGTCCTTGACCGACTTGGCGAACTTCGCACCGAACTCGCCGAAGCTGGCGAACTGCGCGCGGTCGCGGACCAGACCGAAGGTCGCGACCTCCCAGAAGGCGGTGGCGCCACCGTTGCCGATGATCACCTCGTAGCCCTCGGGCAGGGAGAAGAAATCGGCGATGCCCCGGCGCAACCGGGCGACCTCGGCGCGGACGGTCTGCTGCCGGTGCGACGTGCCCAGGTAGCTGGTCGCCACGTCGGCGAGCGCGGAGACCGCCGCCGGACGGACCTTGGACGGCCCGCAGCCGAACCGCCCGTCGGCGGGCTTGATGTCGTCGGGAATCCGGATGGTCGGTGCGTCAGCCACGGTTGTCTCGATCCTTCCGCATGGGCGAGGGCGGGCCCTTCAACGGGCGCGGACCTGCGGCGGTCGCGTGCGAGAGCACGACGTTGCCGGGTCCGGGCCGGTCCGGCGACACTGCCGGCCTTCATCCTCGCACCCGTGCCGGGTCGGATGCCGGCTGGTCCCAGACCCGGGCCTGAGGCGTCGGCCACACCGGCGCGGTCGACCCGGGGTACGCGCGTAGGGGCGTCGACCCGACCGGTCGACGCCCCTGCGCGGGTGGAACCGGATCAGACGCCGTGCGGGATGGCGTCCCAGCCCTCGACCTGCTGCGGCTTGCGGGTGTTCGGCCCGACGTACCGGGCGGACGGCCGGACCAGTCGCTGGAGCTTCTTCTGCTCCAGGATGTGCGCCGACCAGCCACCCATCCGGGCGCAGGTGAACATCGAGGTGAACATGTGCGCCGGCACCTCGGCGAAGTCCAGCACGACGGCCGACCAGAACTCGACGTTGGTGGCGAGGACGCGGTCCGGGCGGCGGGCCTGGAGCTCGGCCAACGCGGCCTTCTCCAGCGCCTCGGCCACCTCGAAACGGGGTGCGCCCAGCTCCCGGGCGGTGCGCCGGAGCACCCGGGCGCGCGGGTCCTCGGCCCGGTAGACGCGGTGGCCGAAGCCCATCAGCCGCTCGCCCCGGTCGAGGACGCCCTTGACGTACCCCTCGGCGTCGCCGCTGCGCTCGACGGCCTCCAGCATGGTGAGCACCCGCGACGGCGCGCCGCCGTGCAGCGGGCCGGAGAGCGCCCCGATGCCCGAGGAGATGCAGGCCGCGGCGTCGGCGCCGGTGGAGGCGACGATCCGGGCGGTGAAGGTGGAGGCGTTCAGGCCGTGCTCGGCGGCCGAGATGAAGTACGCGTCGACGGCCTTGACGTGTCGGGGGTCCGGCTCGCCCCGCCAACGCTTCATGAAGCGCTCGACGATCGTCTCGGCCTTGTCGATCTCCTTCTGCGGGACCGCCGGCAGACCCAGACCGCGGGCGGACTGGGCGACGAAGGAGAGCGCGGTCACCGAGACCCGGGCCAGGTCGGCGCGGGCCTGGGAGTCGGAGATGTCCAGCAGCTGACTGAGCCCCCAGTACGGGGCCAGCATGGCGACCGCGGACTGCACGTCGACGCGGATGTCGCCGGAGTGCACAGGCACCGGGAACGGCTCGGCCGGCGGCAGGCCGGGGCCGAAACGCCCGTCGACAAGCAGCGCCCATACGTTGCCGAAGGAGACCTGACCGATCAGATCCTCGATATCCACGCCCCGGTAGCGCAGCGCGCCACCCTCGCGGTCCGGTTCGGCGATCTCGGTCTCGAAGGCTACGACGCCTTCGAGGCCCGGTTTGAAGTCGGCCATGTCGTCTCCTGGCTTCCGGCTCGGTGCGCCCGCCACGGGCTCGGTCCGGCCCGGTACCTTAGGCGACCCTCAGGGATGTGTTCGTGCCATCTTGCCTGGTGAGTAACCAAGTGCGCGACCCGCGACGACTGTGCTGCACGCGACATCCCCGCCGCTGGACGCCGGGGCACCTGCCGTGAGACTGATCAGTGGGCCGACCGGCGTCGTCAGGACGCGGGCCGCCCGAGGAGAGGGAGAGCGACGTGACGGGGGACACACCCGCCCTGGCGGCCATGCGGAACGAGTACGCCGCCGACCTGGGCCTTTCCGAGACCGACCTGGCCGCCGACTGGCCCTCCCAGTTCGGCCGCTGGCTCGCCGACGCGGTCACCGCCGGACTGCCCGAGCCGAACGCGATGGTCCTCGGCACCGCGGACGCCGCCGGCCGGCCCAGTGGCCGGACCGTGCTGCTCAAGGAGTACGACCGGGAGGGCTTCGTCCTCTACACCAACCACCTGTCGCGTAAGGGCACCGAGTTGGCAGTCAACCCGTGGGCCAGTCTGGTGTTCCCCTGGTTCGCCATCCAGCGGCAGGTGGTGGTGACCGGCCGGGTCGCGCCCGTCGACCGGGCCGAGACCGAGGCGTACTTCGCCACCCGGCCGCGCGGTTCCCAGCTCGGGGCCTGGGCGAGCACCCAGTCCGAGGTGGTGCCGGACCGGGCCGCGCTGGAGGAGGCGTACCGGGCGGCGGCGGAGCGCTTTCCGGCCGGAACGCCGGTCCCGGCGCCCCCGCACTGGGGCGGGTTCCGGGTCCGACCGGAGTCGGTGGAGTTCTGGCAGGGCCGGGCCGGCCGGCTGCACGACCGGCTGCGGTTCCGTCGGGTCGAGGGGGACGACTGGGTCGTCGAGCGGCTGGCCCCGTGACCGACGTCAAACCGGGCCGGTCGGACAGCGCCCGACGCTGGGCCATCGACCTGCGCCCGCTGCGGATCCCCGCGTTCCGCCGGATGTGGCTCGGCAACACGGTGGCGATGTTCGGGTTCCAGTTCACCGCGGTCGCCGTACCCGTGGAGATGTACGCGCTGACCCGCGACTCCTTCTGGGTGGGTCTGCTCGGGGTGGCCGGCTTCCTGCCCCTGCTGGTCTTCGGGCTGTGGGGCGGGGCGGTCGCCGACGCCCGGGACCGGCGGCGGGTGCTGCTTGTCGGCTCGGCACTGCTCTGGGTGTCGATGCTCGGCCTGCTCGGCCACGCGTTGTCCGGGATCGGCAGCCCGGTGCTGCTGCTGGCGCTGGTGACCGTGCACTCGATCGCGTTCGCCATCAGTTCGCCGGCCCGGTCGGCGATCCTGCCCCGACTGCTGCCGCCGGAGCTGGTCCCGGCGGGCAGCACCTTGAACTACACCACCTTCACCGCCGCGTCGGTGGTCGGGCCGCTGGCCGCCGGCCTGATCTTCGCCGCCTTCGGCACCGGCACCGGCCTGCCGATCGCGTACGCCGCCGACGCGCTGTTGTTCACCGCGCTGGTGGTGGCGACGCTGCGGCTGCCCGCGATGCCACCGGCCCCACCCGCCGAGGGTGAGGCGCGCAGGGGTGGGCTGGCCGGCATCCTCGACGGCTTCCGCTACCTGGCCACCACACCGGTGCTGCTCTCGTCGTTCGCCATCGACCTGATCGCGATGATCCTGGCCATGCCCCGGGCGCTCTTTCCCGAGGTGGCGCAGGAGCGGTTCGGCGGCGGGGCGGCGGTGGGTTGGCTCTACAGCGCCATCGCCATCGGCGCGATGCTGGGCGGCCTGACCTCCGGCTGGATCGGCCGGCTGCGACGGCAGGGGCTGGCCCTGGTGGTGGCGGTGGTCGGCTGGGGGCTGGCCATCGCGGCGGCCGGGTTGGCCCGGCAGCTCTGGCTGGTGGTGCTGCTGCTCGCGGTGGCGGGCGCGGCGGACCTGGTCAGCGCGGTGCTGCGGCAGTCGATGCTGCTTGTCTACGCGCCGGACCGGATGCGCGGCCGGCTCCAGGGGGTGAACACCGTGGTGGTGGCCGGCGGTCCGCGCCTGGGTGACCTGCGGGCCGGGGCGATGGCCGCCGGGTTCGGCACCGGCGTCGCCTGGGTCGGCGGCGGCCTGCTCTCGGCCGCGCTGGCGGTGCTGCTGGTGGTGAGCTTCCCGGCCCTGCTGCGCTACCGGGCGACCAGGGCGGCGGCGGGCGACCGTAGCTGATCGGCGCCCGGTGGGACGGGTGCGCCGGGTCCGGCGGGCCGGGCAGGCCACCGACTAAGGTCACGGTATGGACAACGCCGCGCACCGCCCCGCCTCGGGGACACAGTGGACCATCGCCGCCGACGGCCACGAGGCCGTCATCGTCGAGGTCGGCGGTGGGGTACGGACGTACCGGCGGGACGGGGTGGACTACCTCGACGGGTACGCCGAGGACGAGATCAGCCCCGGCAGCGCCGGGCACGTGCTGGCCCCCTGGCCGAACCGGATCCGGGACGGGCAGTACACCTTCGGCGACCGCGCGCTGCAGCTCGACCTGACCGAGCCGGACCGGGGGGTCGCCCTGCACGGCCTGGTCAACTGGGTGCGCTGGCAGCCGGTCGAGGAGTCCGCCGACTCGGTCACCCTCGGTTACGAGCTGCCGCCCACCCCCGGCTACCCGTGGCCGTTGCGGCTTCGTACCCGGTGGAGCGTGGGGGCGGACGGGCTGCGGGCCGCGCACGAGGTGACCAACACCGGGGCCGAGACCGCCCCGTTCGGGTTCTCCGTCCACCCGTACCTGCGGCTGGCCGGGGTCGCGGTGGACGACCTGACGATGCGGATGCCGGCCCGCAGCCGGCTCCAGGTCGACGCCCGGCTGCTGCCGATCGGGGCGACCCCGGTGGCCGGCACCGAGTACGACTGGACCACCCCCAGGCCGATCGGGGACGCCCAGCTCGACCTCTGCTTCGGTGACGTGATCCGGGACGACGACGGTGGCTCGTCGGTGACCCTGGCCGCCCCCGACGACGCGGACGGCGTGCACCTCTGGGCGGACCGCGAGTTCGGCTGGTGGCAGGTCTTCACCGGCGACGCGCTCACCGGCGAGCGGCACCGCAGGTCGGTGGCGGTGGAGCCGATGACCTGCCCGCCCGACGCGTTCCGGTCCGGCCGGGACGTGATCGAGCTGGCCCCGGGGGAGACCTGGCGGGGCACCTGGGGCATCCGGCCCGGGGTCTGAGCATGCAGTTCGGCGAGTTGGTCCGACGACGACGGATGGTGCGCAACTACGACCCGGACCGTCCGGTCCCGCCGGAGGTGGTGGACCGGCTGCTCGACCACGCGGTCCGGGCGCCGTCGGCGGGCTTCGCCCAGGGCTGGGGTTTCCTGGTGCTTGAGGAGCCGGCCGACCGGGAGCGGTTCTGGGCGGCCACCACTCCCTCGGGCGGTGGCCGGGAACGGTGGCTGGCGGGGATGCGGCGGGCCCCGCTGATCGTGGTGCCGCACGCCAACCGGTCGGTCTACCTGGAGCGTTACGCCGAGCCGGACAAGGGCTGGGCGGACCGCTCGGAGGACCGCTGGCCGGTGCCCTACTGGTATGTCGACACCGGCTTCGCCGCGCTGCTGATGCTGCTGACCGCCGTGGACGAGGGGTTGGGGGCGTGCTTCTTCGGCATCCCACCCGACCGGCTGCCGCCGTACCGGGAGGCGTTCGGGGTGCCGCCGGAGTACCACCCGATCGGCGCGATCACGGTAGGTTATCGGGCCGTCGACCATCGGTCACCGTCGTTGCGTCGGGGGCGTCGGCCGGTGGACGAGGTGGTCCGGCGCGGTCGGTGGAGTTGACGCTGGTTCGTACCCTCCGCGGTGGATGCCGGTGGGACGGAAACTGACAACGGGGAGCAAAACGCGGTGTGGCGGGGGCGGATAGGCTGGCACCGTCATCGGTGCCGCACCGTGCGGCACTTCGGCGTGGCCCGGCACCACGCCGAGGGTCGGCCTGACCACGGGAGGGGAGCGTGCCGTGATCTTCAGAGCGGTCCGGGACGGGCGTCCCTACCCGGAACACAACCTGACTCTCAAGCAGTGGGCGGAGATCCCGCCGCGTCCGCTGCGGCTGGACCAGCTCATCACCACCAAGCGCGAGCTGGCGCTGGACAAGCTCCTCGCCGAGGACTCCACCTTCTACGGTGACCTTTTCCCGCACGTGGTGGAGTGGAGCGGCGGTCTCTACCTGGAGGACGGCCTGCACCGGGCGCTGCGGGCGGCGTTGCAGCAGCGCAACCAGATCCACGCCCGGGTGCTGGTGTTCAACGGTCAGCCCGAGTGACGCCTTCCTGAGCAGTCGTTAAGGTGGCGGCCATGGGCACTGCGCTGGACCTGCTGGACGTCGACGCCTCGCTGAGCGAGGAGGAGCGGCAGATCCGGGCCGTCGTCCGCCGGCTCGTCGACGACCGGGTCCGCCCGTACGTCGCCGGCTGGTACGAGGACGGCCAGGTCCCGGCCCGCGAGCTGGCCCGGGAGTTCGGCAAGCTCGGCCTGCTCGGCATGCACCTGACCGGGTACGGCTGCGCCGGCGCCCCGGCCGTGGCGTACGGGCTGGCCTGCCTGGAACTGGAGGCCGGCGACTCCGGCGTCCGGTCCCTGGTCTCGGTGCAGGGCTCGCTGGCCATGTACGCCATCTGGCGTTTCGGCAGCGAGGAGCAGAAACAGCGCTGGCTGCCCGCGATGGCGGCCGGAGAGGCGATCGGCTGCTTCGGCCTGACCGAGCCCGACCACGGCTCCGACCCGGCCTCGATGACGACCCGGGCCCGTCGTGACGGCGACGACTGGATCCTCGACGGCGCGAAGATGTGGATCACCAATGCGCCGATCGCCGACGTCGGGGTGGTCTGGGCGCGTACCGACCAGGGGGTACGGGGTTTCCTCGTACCGATGGACACCCCCGGGGTCGGCGCGCGGGAGATCCGGCGGAAGATGTCGCTGCGGGCGTCGGTGACCGGTGAGATCGCCCTCGACGGGGTCCGGCTGCCGGCGGACGCCCTGCTGCCGGAGGCGGTCGGGCTGCGGGCACCGCTGAGCTGCCTGACCGAGGCCCGGCAGGGCATCGTCTGGGGCGCGCTCGGCGCGGCCCGCGACTGCCTGGAAACCGCCCTGTCGTACGCCACCACCCGGACCCAGTTCGGCCGCCCGCTGGCCGGGTTCCAGCTCACCCAGGCCAAGCTGGCCGACATGGCGGTGGAGTGGAGCAAGGGGTTGCTGCTCGCCCTACACCTGGGCCGGTTGGCCGAGGCGGGGACGCTGCGGCCGGAGCAGGTGAGCGTGGGCAAGCTGAACAACGTCCGGGAGGCGCTGGCCATCGCCAGGCAGTGCCGGACGATCCTCGGCGCGAACGGGGTCTCCGGCGAGTACCCGGTGATGCGGCACGCCGACAACCTGGAGAGCGTGCTCACCTACGAGGGCACCTCCGAGATCCACCAGCTGGTCATCGGGCAGCGGCTCACCGGGTTGTCCGCGTTCGCCTGAGACCACCCGTCACCCGTTCGGGTCGCTCGCCGCGCGGGCGTCGCACGGTACCCGTACCGTCATCGACAGATGCACGTGTCTGACGAGGACGGTGAGGGCGATGGCCCGCGACGGTGAGACCCCCCAGAGTGAGTTCCCCGGCTACCCGACCGCCGACACACTGCGTACCCGGTCGGGCGACCCGGCCGACCCCGACACCCCACCGGCCGACCCGCCCCGCGCGGGTGGCCCGGCCCGGGGCCTGCTCTGGGTGCTCGGTGCGGCGGCGCTGGTCGTGGTGGTGCTGCTCGGCACCCAGGTGACCGGGATCTTCCCGGACTTCCGCAACCCGTTCGCCAAGGAACAGACCGACCGCAGCCAGCCGCCGCTGCTCAAGTCGATCCAGGATCTCAGCCGCTACGTCGCGGCGGAGGGCAACTTCCAGGTCGTGGTCGACCTCCAGAACGACCGCAACAACGTGCCGGAGTTCCTGCTCAACCAGCGGACCCTCTTCGTCGGGGCGGGCAGCGTCGAGGCGTACGTGGACTTCGGCAAGATCTCCGAGGGGGCGGTGGTGCCGTCGGCCGACGGCAAGTCCGTCGAGGTCAAGCTGCCCGCGCCGCAGCTCGGCAAGACCAACCTCGACCTGGACAAGAGCTACGTCTTCGCCGAGGAACGCGGCCTGTTCAACCGGATCAGTGAGCTGGTCAAGGGCGACCCCAACCGGCAGCAGCAGGTCTACCGGATGGCCGAGGAGCGGATCACCGCGGCGGCCCGGGACAGCGGGCTGGCCCAGCGGGCCGAGGAGAACACCCGCAAGATGCTGGAGGGCCTGCTCCGCTCGCTCGGCTACGAGAAGATCACCATCACCTACACGGCCCCCTGACCTGCAGCGCCACCACCGTTCGGGTTCCGGGCAGACCACCACGCGCCACCGGGGCCGCGAGGCGATGGCGCTGCAGGACCAGCGCCGGCGGTCCCGGTGATCAAGAGGTTTGCGTCAGTCTTGATCTTCAAGCTGACGCAAACCTCTTGATCACCGGGCACAACCCCGCCGCGTACGACCTGCACTGGATCGTGTCGACGGGTGACCGATCCGGTGCCGGGGAGTGGCACCTTGGCGGGCATCGAGGGCGTCGAGGGAACTGGCGCCAGCGGGGTGGGGACGCCAGGATGCCGTCTCCCCGGCCGGGGGTGGCGGCATCCTGGCGGCCTTCGCCGGTGGCCCGGCGCGGTCAGTAGGTGGTGGTGGCGTACCGGTCCTCGTTGGGCATCAGGATCCACAGCACCAGGTAGACGATCACCTGGGTGCCGGGCAGCAGCAGCGACAGCAGGAACAGCAGCCGGACCAGGTTGGCCGAGGTGTTGAACCGGCGGGCCAGGCCGGCACAGACACCGGCGAGCATGCGCCCCTCACGGGGTCGGACCAGTTTGCGACTCATCGTCGTACTCCCACTCTGCGGCGATCCGCCGCGCTGCACTCCACGGTAGGAAGGGGCGGCCACCGTGCCCTCCGTCCCGAGGGTGATCCGATGACCCCGTACCCGTAGGTGGTTACCCGAGTCGGCCTCAGCTGACGCCCCCGGAACCCGCCCGGCCCATCCCCGCCCGGCCCGCCAAGCCCTCCACTGCCAGCCCCGCCGCCCCACCGCCAGCCGCGCGCCAAGCCCCCGCCACCGCGCCGCTGCCCCGGGGTCCCGCCACCGCGCCGTTGCCCTGCTGCCTCGCTGTCCCCGCCCGGCGCCGGCCGTCCGCCGCTGGCGGGCCACCGAGGAGGACCGCGCTCGATCCTGGTTGTAGTGGCCTCGCCGCACTGGGATGCCACTACAACCAGGACAACACCGTTGCGTTAACGCCGTGGGCGGCTGGTCAACCCGGGACAGGAAGTGCCCGATCGGGGAGCGGGGTGGGCCCGCTCGGCGATCATGGAGTGGTGGTGCCGACTTTGGGGGTTTTACGGGCGTTCTGTTACCCACCACAACTCCATGATCGGCGAGGCAGCTTTGTTTGACGAA
>NZ_JBTMMT010000087.1:0-21709 GCF_055517075.1 Micromonospora sp. DSM 43699 | reverse complement strand
GGTTTCGGTCATCGCAGCGCGGTTTTCTGACCACAACTTCTTGATCTCCGCATGACAGACGCCGATGGGTGTGGGAGGGGGGAATGCGGGGTGGGTTCCTAGGAAGGTTTAGGAGGTGTGGGGTGGGTGGGGCTGGGTGGGGTGCAGGGCATGGCGGGTGGGGGTGATCTGGAGCGGACATGGGACGGCCCGCGCCCCGAGGGGTGGGCGCGGGCCGGGGTGGTGCGGTCTACTTCGACGGCTCGGGGAGCTTGCAGTCGATCTTCGGGTTGGCGCCGATGTAGTTGAGTGGCCCGGCCACGATGGTCACCAGGATGGTGCCGGCCTCGGCACAGTTGGTGTCGTCGTTTCCGTAGTAGCCGCGCTGGCCAGCGGCGACGGCACCGATGACCAACCAGATGACGACGATGACTCCGAGGATCGACGAACCGCGCATGGGGGTGCCTCCGGGCTTGTGGTGTATTCGAGGTGCCGCCCATGTACCCACTCGCCGGGACCAGGTAAACGGTATTCCGGAACGGTCAGCGGGACGGTGTGGACAAATCCGTTGCCGAGCAGGGTGTCGCTACGACACGGTGGGAGAGATGAGTAGCCGCCCCGACGCACCCGTCGCCCCGCAGATCGACGAGGCGTTGGTACGCCGTCTCGTCGCCACCCAGTTTCCCGACTGGGCCGCGCTCCCGGTCCGCCAGGTCTCAGCCGGTGGCTGGGACAACCGCACCTTCCACCTCGGCGACACGATGACCGTGCGGTTGCCCAGCGCCGCCGGTTACGCCGCCCAGGTGGCCAAGGAGCAGCGGTGGCTGCCCTATCTGGCACCGCGGCTGCCGCTGCCGGTGCCCGTCCCGCTGGGCCGGGGCCGGCCGGCCGAGGGTTACCCGTTCGAGTGGTCGGTCTACGGCTGGATAGCCGGTGAGCAGGCCACCGCCGCCCGGATCGGCGACCTCACGACGTTCGCCACCGACCTGGCCGGGTTCCTGGCCGCGCTGAGCCGGGTGGACCCCGCCGCCGGGCCGGCCGCCGGCCCGCACAGCTTCTGGCGGGGCGGACCCCTGCGTACGTACGACGGGGAGACCCGTGGCGCGATCACCCGGCTCGCCCACCGGGTGCCCGCCGGCCCGGTCACCCGGATCTGGTCGGCCGCGCTGGCCAGCACCTGGGCCGGGCCGCCGGTCTGGTTCCACGGGGACGTCGCCTACGGCAACCTGCTGGTCCGCGACGGACGACTGGCCGCCGTCATCGACTTCGGCACCAGCGGGGTGGGCGACCCCGCCTGCGACCTGACGATCGCCTGGACACTGCTCGACGCGTCCGCCCGTACGGCCTTCCGAACCGCCCTCGACGTCGATGCCGGCACCTGGCGGCGGGCGCGCGGTTGGGCACTGTGGAAGGCCCTCATCACCCTCGACCACCCGAACCCGGCGCGGGTGGTCGAGGCCACGCACACACTCGACGCCCTGCTCACCGAGCCTGACAGCGGTGGCGGACCGACCGTGCCGTGATCACTCCCGGTCGGCCGGGCCATGATCACTCCCGGTCGGCCGGGGCGGGATGTCGGGCCGGCGCGGTCACCCGCCCCGGGGTCGGGCCTGTGGACGGCAGGCGAAAGGGCCGGTGGGTACGCCTGGCGACGCCCACCGGCCCTCGTCGGATCGGCCGGTCAGACCCGGGTGTCACCGCCGGTCGGCACCGGCAGTACCCGCTCGGCCTCGGTGCCCGCACCGGCCAGCACCTTCGCCTGCTGCGGCCAGGTGGCCAGGCTCGCGGCGGCACGCAGCCCGGCGGCGCGGACCGTTTCCCGCAGGCGTACCTCGTCCAGTTCGGCGAGCTGCCGGTAGGTGCGGATGCCGGCGGCCTGGAGCGCGGCCGCGATCTTCGGTCCGACGCCCTGGATGCGGCGGAAGTCGTCCGCCGGCCCGTCCTGTCCGGCGGCGGCGTCCTGAGCGACGATGCTGTCCGTAACCGGTGCACGGTCCGTAACGGGTGCACTGTCCGTAACCGGTGCGTTGTCCGCGACGGAGGTGCGTTGCGTCGGGATCACCGGCGCGACGGCGGCCGGGGCCTCGTCCGCGTCGTCGGCGACCCGGGTGGCCGGGTCGGGGTCCGGCACGGCGACCGGCGTGACCGGCTCCGGGTCCGGCACGGCGACCGGGTCGGGGTCCGGAACGGTGGTCGGGGTGGTCAGGGCCGGCTCCGGGTCCGGCGCGGTGGTCGGAACGGCCGGGTCAGGCACGGTGGACGGGTCGGCGGGCGTGGTCTCGGTCGGGACGGTGTCGGCCGTCGGGGCCGGGAGCGCTTCCTCCCCGGTCACCGGGCCGCTCGCGGCCGATCGGGGGTCGGTGGCGGCGGGTTCCCCGTCGACCGGGGCCGGTTCCGGCAGCTCCGTCGCCGGGACCGGGGTGTCCGGGGTGTCCGGGGTGTCCGAGGTGTCCTCGACGGTGGCCCGGGGCGCGGGGATCGGCGCGGTGTTCTCGTCGGCGACCGTGCTCCCGGGCGTCTCGTCCGAGGTGGTACGGCCGGTGAGGCCCGAGGTGGCATGGCCGGTGAGGTCCGCGGTGGTCGGTTCGTCCTCGATGACGGCCAGCGGGACGGACCGCTCGGCGGCGATCGTGGCGGGCGTGCCGTCGGCGGCCGGGGTCCGGTCGACGGCAGCGGTGTCGTCGACGAGGGAGGCGTCGTCGGCTGGCGGGGCGTCGTCGGCTGGCGGGGCGAGGTGGCCGGCGGACTGCGGGGTGGTCAGGTCCTGCGGGGTGGGCTCGTCGACGACGGCGACGGGCGTCGGGGAGGTGTCGACCGTGGCGTCCGGGCGGGGGGCGTCGATCGTGGCGGCGGCCTTCTCCTCGGCGGAGAGCCCGACTACCGGGTCACCCTCCACAATGGGTGTCCCGGTGGCCGGCCGCTGCCGTCCCCACAGCGCCCAGCCTCCGGCCAGGCCCACCAGCAGGGCCAGGATCACGATCAGCCATTGCCCGAACGTAGCCGGCACGGCAACCTCCCTATTGCGTATGTCGTCGAAGTCGCGAGGAAACGCGAAGACCCGCCGCAGCTTTGCACACGCGAATGTCGGACGACAGGGAGGACCGTCCCTCGTTGCGCAGGTGGAATGCCCGGTGTCGGGCGGTGGCGAAGCCGCAACGGGGTGTGCTGCCGCAACGGGGTGTGCTGCGGGCGCCGTGCCGCCGCAGTCGACCGCACCGGCCGACGGTTCAGCGCCGAACCTGCGGGGTGGGCGCGGCGGAGGCGTCCCAACTGTAGAAGCAACCGGCCGGCGCGTCGCGGGGCGACCGCCAGGTCGGCAGGTACGCCGACGTGTGTGCCGACAGCCGTTCGTTGGTCCGTTGGTACAGCGGATGGCTGCGGGCGGTGACCAGGGTGTCGACGTCCACGTCGGTGGTCTCCATCAGGTGTACGCACAGGTCGTGCAGGCGGTACAGGGACCGGTGGCGCAACCCGGTGAGACCGGGCAGTTCGGTCGCGTCGGATTCGGCGTAGATCTGGGCGACCCGCCCCTCCGCGCCGGGAATGATCCTGCTGACGATCACCAGACGGCTCATCGGACCCCTCTCGCAGGTGGTGCGCCCCGATCGGCCCGGGGCTCACGGTGGGTCCACCCTGGCGGCGGAGCTGTCACCTGCTCGTCACGTCGCCCGTCCGGATCGTGACGGCGGGCCGTCGGCGGGTGGCGGGTGGCCTGCCGGATCGGGGCCAGCGTCTCGTCGACAAGCGCGCACATCGCGGGGGACGGTTCCAGTCGCAGTTCCCGCATGAGCAGGTCCCGGTAGACGTAGAAGGCGTGCACCGCCTCGAACGCGTTGCCCTCGGCGAGGTGGATACGCACCACCAGGCGGTGCGGGGTCTCGCGGAGCGGTTCGGCGGCCATCGCCTCCAGGGCGGCCTGCAACGCCTCACCGTGCCGTCCCGCCTCCAACTGGTCGGCGGCGAGTTGTTCCAGCATGTGCAGTCGGAGCTGACGCAGCCGTTCCCGGTCCAGCAACACCCAGTCGTCGTACCAACCGGGGAGCAGGTCACGGGTGCCGGCGGCGAGCGCGAGGGTGGCGGTGCGCGGGTCACCCCCGCCGCGTATCCGGGCCGCGGTGGCGACGAGGTCGTCCACGTCGAGCCGTACCGTCGGGTCGAGGCGGACGGTGTCGCCGCTGGCCAGCAGCGGGCAGCAGGGGTCCTGACGCAGCCGCCACAGGGCGGTACGCAGCGACGACAACGCCCGTTCCTCGGGTACGTCCGGCCAGAGCAGTCCGGCCAGGTTGCTGCGGGTGGCGCCGGGGCGCAGCCCGATCACGGCGATCACCCGCTGCAGCCCACGCGGCACCACCACCGGGGAGTCGCCGTGCAGCAGCCGGAAACCGCCGAGCAGGTGCAGGCGCACCGGTGGATCGTCCGGAAGGTCACCGGCCGGCGTGCTGGCATGACCGCTCACTGGCACACCCCCTGCAGGAGAACCTGGGTCCAGATCGTCCGGTGTCCCGGCGCGGTCCCCACGACGCCGTGGCCGGGTCACTCCACGCGGTGCCGGACCCGCGGGCCGGGTCGACCGGCACGAACACTACCAATGTGATTACTCTCGGTCAATGAAAGTGTAGAGGTCGTGACTGGACCATATTGCCCCTGAACTGCGAACCGCCATCACGATGGACAGCAGGGGCATAGCTGACACACAGTCTGCGTCAACGCAGCGTCACCATCGTGCGGGGTGGTGCGGGTCGTCGGATGACGCCCGGGTGACGGGGCCGGCCGGAAGGTGACGGTCGACCCGCAATCGAGGAGGACCCGCGATGACCGTCACCCACGGCCGACCGCTCACCGGTGAGATCACCGAGATCCTGGTGACCCACTGCGGCCTCGACGCCGACGCCGCGGCCCGCGCGCCCGCCGCCACCCTGGAGGAGCTGGGGATGGACTCCCTGGCGCTGCTGGAACTGTCCGCCGTGGTCGCCGACCGCTGGCGGGTACGCATCCCCGAGCAGGCCGGGCAGCTCAGCATCACCGGCGTGGCAGACCTGGTGGCCGGCGCCGGGGCGGCCCCGCCGGTGGCCGGCGGTACGGCGGACCCCCCGGTCGGGCACACCGAGAACAGCATCGTCATCGCCGCCCCGCTGCCGCTGGTCTGGGAGATCACCAACGACGTGGCCCGCTGGACCGGGCTGTTCACCGAGTACGCGGTGGTGGAGATCCTGCACCGCGACGGTGACACGGTGCGCTTCCGGTTGACCATGCACCCCGACGAGCACGGTGTCGCGTGGAGCTGGGTCAGCGAACGCACCGCCGACCCGGCGACCTGGCAGGTGCGGGCCCGGCGGGTGGAGACCGGCCCGTTCGAGTACATGCGGATCCACTGGTCCTACGACACCGAACCGGAGGGCACCCGGATGACCTGGGTGCAGGACTTCGCGATGAAACCGACCGCCCCGGTGGACGACGCGGCGATGACCGAGCGGATCAACGCCAACAGCCGGGTGCAACTGGCCGTGATCAAGGAGCGGATCGAGCGGGCGTACGCGGGAGGCGGCGATGAGTGACGTCACCACCGGGCTGGTGGCCGCCCGGGACGTACCGGCCGACCGGCGGCGCGGCGGGGAACTGCGGGTGCTGCTCGGCCCGCGTACCGTCGGCAGCACCTCGGGGTTCATGGGGGTGGTGACGGTGGCCCCCGGTGACCGGGTGGCCGAGCACTACCACCCGTACAGCGAGGAGTTCCTCTACCTGGTCCGGGGCGCCATCACGGTCGACCTGGACGACGAGCCGGTGCCGCTGGCCGCCGGGGAGGCGCTGTTCGTGCCCCGTAACGTGCGGCACCGGTTGCGCAACACCGGCGACGTCACCGCCGAGGTGGTCTTCCACCTCGGCCCGCTCGCCCCCCGCCCGGAACTCGGCCACGTCGACACCGAACTGGTGGAGCAGCGGGGACCGTCGTGACCGGCCGGCGCACGGTGGTGACCGGGATCGGGGTGGTCGCCCCGGGCGGCGTCACCCGGGACCGGTTCTGGAAGACCCTCACCGAGGGCCGGACGGCCACCCGGCGGATCAGCTTCTTCGACCCGTCGCCGTACCGGTCGCAGATCGCCGCCGAGTGCGACTTCGACCCGGACGCCGCCGGGCTCACCCCGGCGCAGCGGCAACGCTCCGACAGGTACGCGCAGTTCGCGCTGGCCTGCGCCGCCGAGGCGCTCGCCGACAGCGGGCTCGACCTGACCGACGCCGACCGGGACGTCACCGGGGTGGTGCTGGGCACCGCCGTCGGCGGCACCACCGCCCTGGAGAAGGAGTACGTCCGGGTCAGCGACTCGGGCCGGCACTGGCTGGTCGACCACGCCCTCGGCGGGCCGTACCTCTACCAGGCGCTGGTGCCGAGCAGCCTCGCCGCCGACGTGGCCTGCCGGCACGGCCTGCACGGCCCGGCGCAGGTGGTCTCCACCGGTTGCACCTCCGGCATCGACGCCATCGGGTACGCCCACCAGCTCGTCACCGACGGCGAGGCGGACATCGTGCTGGCCGGGGCCGCCGACTCGCCGATCTCCCCGGTCACCGTCGCCTCGTTCGACGCGATCCGGGCGACCAGCCCGGACAACGACGACCCGGCCCACGCCTCGCGGCCCTTCGACGCCCACCGGCAGGGTTTCGTGCTCGCCGAGGGGGCTGCGGTGCTGGTGCTGGAGGAGTGGGAGCACGCCCGGCGGCGCGGCGCGCACGTCTACTGCGAGGTCGCCGGTTACGCCGGCCGCAGCAACGGCTTCCACATGACCGGGTTGCGGCCCGACGGGGTGGAGATGGGGCTGGCCATCACGGCGGCGCTGCGGCAGGCCCGGCTCGACCCGTCGGCGGTCTCCTACGTCAACGCGCACGGCTCCGGGACCCGGCAGAACGACAGGCACGAGACGGCGGCGTTCAAGCGGGCGCTCGGCCCGACGGCGTACCGGGTGCCGGTCAGCTCGATCAAGTCGATGGTCGGGCACTCGCTGGGCGCGATCGGCGCCATCGAGATGGCCGCCTGCGCCCTGGCCATCGAGTACGGGGTGGTGCCGCCGACCGCCAACTGGACCACCCGCGACCCGGAGTGCGACCTGGACTACGTGCCGAACGTGGCCCGGGAGACGCCGGTGGACGTGGCGTTGTCGGTGGGCAGCGGGTTCGGTGGTTTCCAGTCCGCGATGCTCTTCCGCCGGCTGGCGGTGCCGCGGTGACGGCCCCGGACGTGGTTCCCGGACTGACGGTCCGTGACGGCGGGTCCGGCCTGACGGGCTCGGGCGGGTCCGGGGTGACCGGGCCGGGTGGGCCGGACGGGGACCGGGTGCGGGCGGTGGTGACCGGGATCGGGGTGGTCGCGCCCAGCGGCATCGGCGTCGACGCGCACTGGCGGACGGTGACCGGTGGTGTCCGGCGGACCGGGCCGATCACCCTGTTCGATCCGAGCCGTTACCCCACCCGGGTCGGTGGCGAGGTTCCCGGCTTCGCGCCGACCGCGTACGTCGACCCCCGACAGCTGGTGCAGACCGACAGGTGGACCCAGCTCGGCTTCGCCGCCACCGCGTTGGCGCTCGCCGACGCCGGGCTGCCCGCCCGCGCCCCCGATCCGTACGACTGGGCGGTCACCCTGGCCAGCTCGTCCGGGGGGAACCTGTTCGGGCAGCGGGAACTGCAACGGCTCTGGGGCGGGTCGAGCCGGACCGTCGGGGCGTACCAGTCGATCGCCTGGTTCTATGCGGCGAGCGTCGGGCAGCTCTCCATCCACCACCAGTTCAAGGGGCCGTCCGGGGTACTGGTCGCCGAGGCCGCCGGTGGGCTGGACAGCCTGGCACACGCGGTGCGGACCATCCGGCGGGGTACGTCGGTGGTGATCGCCGGCGCGACCGAGTGCCCGCTGAGCCCGTACGCGCTGGCCTGTCAGCTCCGCTCCGGGCTGCTCAGCGACGTCGACGACCCGGCGGTGGCGTACCGGCCGTTCGACCGGGCGGCCGGCGGCTACGTGCCCGCCGAGGGGGGCGCGGTCTTCGTGGTGGAGGAACGGGACCACGCCCTTGCCCGGGGCGCCCGGGTCTACGGGGAGGTGACCGGCTGGGCGGCCACCCACGACGCGGTGCACACCGGCCCGGACACCGCCGGTGACCCGGTCAGCTACGCGCGGGCGATGCGGTTGGCGTTGGCCCGATCCGGGAGCACCGCCGACGAGGTGGACCTGGTCGTCCCGGACGCGCTCGGGGTGCCCCGCTACGACCGCAGCGAGGCGACCGCCTTGCGGGCGGTCTTCGGCGACCGGCCGCCACCGGTGAGCACCCACAAGTCGTTGACCGGCCGGGCCCATCAGGGCGGGTCGGCCCTGGACGTGGCGACCGCCCTGCTCGCCTTCCACCACGACACGCTGCCCGCCTCGGCGGGGCCGACCGACCCGGCCCCCGGCTGCGAACTGGACTTCCTGCGTGCTCCCCGCCGGCCCGGCAGCCGGGTGGCGCTGGTCTGCGCACGCGGCTTCGACGGATTCAACAGCGCCCTGGTCCTCCACGGTACCCCTCCACCGGCTTGACCCCGCCCTCGTTGCCTCGCCCCGCCCACCCGGCCACCGCTCAGCTCCACATCGGAGGCCGGGCGCATCGGCGGAGGTCGGCGCGGCAGTGAGCCGGGCACGGCGAAGCCGCCGGGGTGTCGCGGGCCGGCGTACGCGCCTGATCCTGCCCCGCCGATCGAGCGGCGGCAATCCAACCGGCCGCCTTTTCTGATCTAGCCATTCGCATCTAGTAATGCTCTTCGGGGCTGTCGTAGGGTTCCGTGAGCACGCCAAGAGACGTGATGTATGGGCGGTTTTCGCCCGATCCTAAGCTGGACGGTGGCCGGCGGTGACCATGTATCGCCAGACGGAAGATCCTGCGGCGCAAGACCCCGGTTGGGTGGACGAGCTGTTGTTCGCCGGCCGCTCGACCGACGTTTGTCTGCGGCTGCCCGAGCCGGTCGACCGGGCTACCCTGCACCGCCTGGTCACCGAGGCGCAGGCCCGGCTGGGCGCCGCCGGCCTACGCCCCGGCGGTGCCGCCGCATTGCGCCTTCCGCCCTCTTTGTCCTATGTGGTCAACCTGCTGGCGACCTGGCGTAGCGGGGGCCAGGCCGTGCTGCTCGACCACCGGCTCACCGACCACGAGGTCGACCGGGCGTTGCAACGGCTCACCCCGCAGGTGGTGGTGGCCCCGGCGCGTACCGGCGGTGGCGCGCTGAAGGTCTTCGTCGACGTCACCGAGAGCGTCACCGGCTACGCGGACCGCCCTGCGGTCAGCGGTCACGCCGTGATCCAGCTCAGCTCCGGCTCCACCGGTCCGTCCAAGGTGATCGGCCGCACCGCCGCCGACCTGGTCGCCGAGGTGCACCGCTACACCCGCATCGACGGGGTGGCGCTGCCCGGCGAGCGGATCATCCTGCTGCCGTCCATGGTGCACGTGCTCGGTCTGGTCGGGGGTCTGCTCTACGGTCTGCACGCCCGCGTCGAGCTGGTCCCGCCGGAGCGGCTCGGCGGCGACGCCGTGCTGGCCGCCATCGCCGCCCAGGACACCCCGGCCACCGTGCTGGGGGTGCCCTTCCACATCGGACTGCTCGCCTCCACCCGCCCCGAACGGCCGCTGCCCCAGTTCAGGCGGATGACCACCGGCGGGGAGCTGGTCCCGCCGGCCGTCGCGCAGGCCTTCACCGACCGGCACGGCGTACCCCTGGGCAACATGTACGGGATGACCGAGGTCGGCGTCATCGGCACCGACCTGCACGGCAGCCACCGGCCGGCCGTCGCGCCCGCACCCGGCATCGAGGTCCGCGAGTCCGACGGTGAACTGCTGATCAGCTGCCCCGCCTCGCCGTACGTGGGGCTCAGCGACCCGACCCGCTGGGCCGACGGTTGGCTGCGCACCCGTGACGCCGGCACCGTCGACCCGGCCACCGGCCTGGTCACCGTCCGGGGCCGGCTCGACTCGCAGGTCTCCGTGGGTGGCCTGAAGGTCGACCTGACCGAGGTCGAGGCCACCCTCGCCGGGCTGCCCGGGGTGGCCGCCGCGGTGGTCGCCTACGACGACGGGATCACCGCCTACGTGCAGCCCGACGGGCCGCTGTCCGAGGACGTGCTGGACACGCTGCTCGCCGAACGGCTGGCCGGCTACAAACGTCCGCGCACCCTGCACCTGGTGGCGCAGTTGCCGCGTACCACCACCGGCAAACTGGTCCGCTCGCTGGACGTGCTGCGCACGGTGACGCCGTGAGCGGTCCGCTCCACCCCGCCCACCGGCCGGTCCGCGAGGACCGCCGCCGGGGCGGCACCGCGTCATCACCGGCCGACCGTCGGCGGTACGCCCGAACCATCCGCACACGGTGCTCCGACCGGGCACCGGTAGCTGGCACACCGAGAGAGGTTACCGTCATGCGAGACGAGGTCCGCACCTTCGTCATCGAGCAGCTCCAGGACATGAACTACGACGTCGAGGGGATCGACGACGCCACCACCCTCGGCCCGTCCGGGGTGGACCTGGAGTCCCTCGCCCTGTCCGACCTGTCCGTCCGGGTGGAGGACCGGTACGGGCTGCGGTTCGCCGACGACGAGTCGGAGAAGCTGGCCCTGATGACGGTGGGGGAGTTCACCACCATGGTCGCCGACCGGGTCGCCGGGGCGACCACCGACCACCGGTGATGTCCGGTCAGCCCGACCTGGGGCGAGCTGACCTGGTGAGCATGCTCGCCGAACTGACCGGCAAGCCCGTCGACCAGGTGCCGCACCGGGTCGGCTCGATGGAGCTGGCCTGGCTGGTGCACCTCGTCGAACAACGCTACGGCGTGCGGATGGACCTCACCGACGACCAGCTCGCCGGCATCCGTACCGTCGACGACGCCCTGGCCGTGTTCCACACGTCCCTGACCGCCTCCGCTGATGGTTGAGCGGGCATCCGTCACGATCTCCGGCACGTACGCGGTAAGCGCCTTCGGTAGGGGGGTGGACCCACTGCTGGCCGGGGTGCTGTCCGGGATACCCGCGTTCCGGCCGGTCCGCCGGTTCGACACCACCGGTCGCCGGGTGACCGTCGCGGCCACCCGGCCCGACGTGTCGACCCTGCCGCAGGAACTGGCCGACGCGGTCGACGCGGCCTGCGACGCGGCCCGGCTCGATCCGGCGCAACGGGCCGGGTCGGCGCTGTTCCTGGCCACCCACGGCGGCCCGGCCACCCTGCCCGGCCCGTTCACCGACGACCGCCCGGTCGCGGACGCCGACGACCCGTGGTGGGCCGACGGCGAGCGGGCCGAGGCCGGTCCGGCCTGGCCGGAGCTGCCGACGCTGGCCGGTCGGCTGGCCCGGCGGTGCGGGCTCGGCGGCCCGACCCGGGTCTACACCACCGCCTGCGTCTCGGCGAGCAGCGCGGTGGCCGACGCCGCCGCGACGATCCGCCGGGGGGACACCGACCGGGTCGTGGTGGTCGCCGGTTACCTGGTGGAGCCGGACCAGTTCGCGCTCTTCGACGCCGGCCGGGCGCTCGCCGCCGACGGAGCGGTCCGTCCGTTCAGCACCGGGCGGCAGGGGCTGCTGCTCGGTGACGGGGTGGCCGCGGTGGTGCTGGAGTCCACCGCCGCGCTGCGCGCCCGGGGCGGCAGCCCGGTGGCGACGCTGGTCGGGTGGGGGCGGGCCGGCGACGCCCACCACCCCTGCCAGCCCGACCCGCAGGGCGGGGGGCTGTCCCGGGCGATCGGTGCGGCGCTGCACCGCGCCGGATTGCCCGCCGCAGCGGTCGGCTACGTCAACGCCAACGCCACCGGTACCGGGTTCAGCGACGCCTCCGAGGCGGCGGCGCTGCGCCTGACCCTCGGCGAGCAGGCCGGGCAGGTGCCGGTCAGCTCCACCAAGGCGCTGCACGGGCACGCGCTCGAGGCGTCCGGCCTGCTCGAACTGGTGGTCACCGTGGCGGCGCTGCGACACGGGAAGCTGCCGGTCAACGCCGGTTGGCTCGGCCCCGACCCGGCCTGCCCGCTGGACGTGATCACCGCCGCGCCCCGCCCGGTCACCAGCCGGTACGCGCTCAGCCTCAACGCCGCCTTCGGCGGCGCGAACACCGCCCTGCTGGTGGGTACGCCGTGACCGGCACGCGCGGCCCGGGGCCCGGGATCGCCCCGGGCCGTCCGGCCGGCCACGGCGTACCCCGGGTGCTGGCGCAGGCGCGCTGGCCGGAGCCGGGCGACGGGCCACCACCGCCGCTGCCCGGCTTCGTGCACTCGACGTTCGCGCCGCTGGTCGCGGCGGTGGCCGGGCGGTGCCTGGACCGTCGCCCCGCCCCGGCGCAGGCCGGGGCCCGGTGCGCGGTGGTGCTGGTCAGCGCCGCCGGTGACCGGCCCAGCGCCACGCACGTCCGGTCCACGGTCGCCGCCGGGGGGCGGGTCGGTCCGCTGTTCTTCTTCCAGTCGGTGCCCAACAGCGTCGCCGGGCAGGTCGCCGCGCGCTGGGGACTGACCGGCCCGGTGGTGTGCCTCAGCCCGACCGGCGACCCCGGTGCCGACGCCACCGCCGAGGCGGAACTGCTGCTGTACGACGGCGACGCCGACGAGGCGTTGCTGGTCCTGATCGAACAGGCACCCGACGCGACGCCCACCGGTGCGGTCGCGGTGCTGCTGGGGGGAGGAGACAGTCAATGAGGACGAGGGGACTGCGGGGTGCGCTCGCCGCCGACCCGCAACTCGGCGCCGGCAACGTGCTGGCCCGGGTGCTGGCCCACGGCGCGGACCCGCAGGGGCCGGGCCTGACCTTCGACACCCCGGTCGACGGGTACCCCGCCGGGCAGCCGCTCACCCTGGGCCGGCTCGACGAGCGGGTCGCCGCGCGGGCCGCCTGGCTGCACGCCCGGGGGGTGCAGCCCCGTGACCCGGTCGCCGTCTGGGCCACCGCCGCCGCCGACATGGTGCTGAGCTTCCTGGCGCTGACCCGGCTCGGCGCGATCCCGGCGCTAATGAACGGCAAACTGCGCCCGGAGATCGCCGCCGAGTACATCCGCCGGTTGCGCGGTGTCGGGGTGCTCGCCGACGCGGCGCACACCGACCTGCTGGCCGGGCACGACCCGGGCGTACCGGTGCTGGGCACCCCGGAGGAGGCCGGCACCGGCGACCCGGCGCAGGCCCCCGCCCACTACCGGCACCACCCCGACGACCCGATCGTCATCACCCACACCTCCGGCACCACCGGGGTGCCCAAGGCGGTGCTGCACTCGCACGCCAGCCTCTTCGCCGCCACCCGGCACCTGCTGTCCATGCCGCAGGCGCAGGGCACCCACCGGATCCTCAACGCGCTGCCCGCCCCGCACACCGCGACGGTGCTCATGGTCAACCAGGCGCTGGGCAACCGGGCGGAGATGTTCCTGCTGTCCGAGCAGGGCGGCGAGCGGGTCCTCGACGCCATCCAGCGGTGGCGGCCCGACGGGGTCTTCGGCTTCTCGATGACCTGGGCCGAACTGGCCCGCTTCGACCTGACCGGGTACGACCTGGACTCGGTGCGGCTGTGGTTCAACACCGGCGACTGCTCGCACGAGCCGCACGTCCGCCGCCTCGTCGCGGTCGGCTCGCGGGACGTGTTCACCAGGCAGGGCGTCACCCGGGTCCCCGGGTCGGTCTTCATCGACGGGCTGGGCTCCAGCGAGATGGGGCACTCGATGTTCCACATCACGCACACCGTCGACACCGACCGGTACGGCCGCTGCGTGGGCCGACCCTACCGGTTCGCCCGGGTGGCCGTCCTGGACGCCGAGGGCAACGAGCTGCCCCCCGGCCAGGTCGGTTTCCTCGGCGTCGACTCGCCGTCGCTGTTCCGGGGCTACTGGAACGACTCGGTCACCAGCTACCGGTTCCGGCTGCGCGGCTGGTACCTCACCGGTGACCTGGTGCGCGCCGACGCCGATGGCCGCTACTACCACCTGGACCGGGCGGTGGACTCGGTGGCGCTGCCCGACGGGCGGCGCTACTTCACCGCGCTGTCCGAGGAGCGGATCCTCGCCGCCTGCCCCGATGTCACCGACTGCACCGTGCTGATCGTCGCCGACGGCGACACGGTCACCACCGACGTGCTGCTGGAGCTGGCCGCCGGGGCCGACCCGGCGACCGACCGCACCGCGGCGATCCGGGCCGCGCTCGGGGCGGACGTCGGCGCGACCCTGCGCCGGGTGGTGCCGGTACGCGCCGACGACATCCCGGTCACCGTCACCGGCAAGGTCCGCAAGGTGGCACTGCGGGAGCGCTACCTCGCCGAGTCGTCGTCATGACCGTCGTGATCACCGGGATGGGGCTGTTCAGCCCCGTCGGGCGGGGGGTGGAGGCCACCTTCGACGCGTTGACAAGCGGGCGATCCGGGCTGAGCCGACCGCCCGAGGGGCACCCGGCCCGGGACTCGTTGGAGGTCGCCGGGGTGCTCCCGCCGATCGACCCGCGCACCGTCGCCACCGGCCCGGAGACCAGGGTGCTCGACCGGGTGGTGGTGTTCGCCCTGCTCACCGCCGCCGACGCGCTCTCCGACGCGGGCATCGAGGTGGGCCGGGACGTCGACCCGGGCCGGATCGGCGTCATCGTGGGCGGGGTCGGCGGGATGGCCACCCTGGAGAGCCAGGTGATCGCCAGGACCGCCCGGGGTCGTTCGGCGGTCAGCCCGTACCTGCTGACCGGGATCCTGCCGAACATGGCCTCGGCGCGGATCGCCATCGCCCACGGCATCCGGGGTTACAGCTCGGCCGTCGGCACGGCCTGCGCCTCCGGGGCCCAGGCGGTCGCCGACGCGGCCCGGCTGATCCGGGCCGGCGAGGCCGACGTGGTGCTCTGCGGGGCCAGCGAGGCGCCGCTCTTCCCGACCTTCGCCGACACCTTCGGCAACGCCCGCGCGCTGGCCCGCGGCTGGGCCGACCCGACCGAGGCGAGCCGGCCGTTCGACAGGCGGCGCAACGGGTTCGTGCTCGCCGAGGGGGCCGCCCTGCTGGTCCTGGAACGGGCCGGGCACGCCGCCGCCCGGGGTGCCCGGACGTACGCGGAGGTGGCCGGCTACGGCACCACCACCGACGCCCACCACCCGACCATGCCCCGGCCCGACGGCGAGGGGGCGGCCGACTGCATGCGTGCCGCCCTGCACAGCGCGAACGTCGCACCGGCCGAGGTCGGCTACGTCAACGCCCACGGCACCGGCACCAGACTCGGTGACATCGCCGAGAGCGCCGCGCTGGGGAAGGTCTTCGGCGTCGGTGGGGTGCCGGTCAGCTCCACCAAGGCGCTCACCGGGCACCTGCTCGGCGCGTCCGGGGTGGTGGAGACGGCCGCCTGCGCGTTGGCGCTGGGCGCCGGTCTGCTGCCCCCGACCTACCACCTGGACGATCCGGACCCGGACTGCCCGGCGGACCACGTCCGGGACACCCCCCGGCCCACCGGGACCGACCTCGCGCTCACCAACTCGTTCGGATTCGGCGGGCAGAACGTGAGCCTGCTGCTGCGGCGTACCACCGGGGCCGGCGCCCGGCCCGTCGGGCCGGGGAGGTGATCGGCGCGGCGACCCGGGCCGCACGTGCCCGGACGGCAGTCACGGGGGGACATGGGGAAGGGCTGGAGAGATGGACATTCGCGGAATAGACCACATCGAACTGTACGTGGGAGACGCCCGACAGGCGGCCTTCTACTTCGGAACCGCCGTCGGCTTCACCCTGCGTGGGCAGGGCGGGCCGGAGACCGGGTTGGCGGGGCAGCGTTCCCTGCTGCTGGGGCAGGCCGACATCCGGATGGTGCTGACCTCCGGGCTCACCGCCGAGCATCCGGCCTCGACGTACGTGTCCCGGCACGGCGACGGGATCGCGGTGGTGGCGGTGGAGGTCGGCGACGCCGCCGGGGCGTACGCGGAGCTGGTGGAGCGGGGTGCGACGCCGGTGACGCCGCCGCGCACCTGGACCGGCGCGGACGCCGAGGTGGTGACCGCCGAGGTGGGCGGCTTCGGTGACGTGCTGCACCGGCTGGTGGAGCGGCGCGGCGACCGGGCCGACTTCCTGCCCGGCGCGATCGAGGCGACCCCGCCCGGCGGGGTCGACCAGCGGCTGCTCGCCGAGATCGACCACCTGGCGGTCTGCGTGCCACCCGGTCAGCTCGACGACACCGTCGCGCACTACGAGCGGGTGTTCGGCTTCGCGCAGATCTTCGAGGAGCACATCGAGGTCGCCGGTCAGGCGATGAACTCCAAGGTGGTCCAGGACGCCTCCGGGCGGGTCACCCTGGTGTTGCTGGAACCGGACGCCGGTCGGCGGCCCGGCCAGATCGACGCGTTCCTCACCGAGCACCACGGCGCCGGGGTGCAGCACCTCGGGTTGCGCACCGACGACATCGTCGGCGCGGTCGGTGCGCTCGGGGCGCGCGGGGTGCGGTTCGCCGGCACCCCGGCCGCCTACTACGACGACCTGGAACGGCGGGTCGGCAAGGTCGACGCGCCACTGGACCGGCTGCGGGACCTGAGCATCCTGGTCGACGCCGACCACGGCGGGCAGCTGTTGCAGATCTTCACCGAGTCGATGCACGTCCGCCGCACCCTGTTCCTCGAGTTGATCGAGCGGCGGGGGGCGCGCACCTTCGGCAGCGGCAACATCCGGGCGCTGTACGAGGCCAAGGAACGGGAGCTGGCCGTGGCGGGGGCGACCCCCGCCGTCGCGGCCGGCACGGCACGAGGAGTTGGGGCATGACCACGACACATCCGGGGCTGACCGTCGAGGAGGAGGCGCTGCTGCCGTCCGACTCCGACGTGCGGCACTACGCCGAGCACGGCTGGTACCTGTCGGAGAAGCTGCTCACCGACGACGAGGTGGACGCCCTGACCGCGGCCACCGACCGCTACTACGACGGCGAGCGGGACCGCACCCTGCCGGTACGCCCGCCGAAGCTCGCCTACTGGGAGCCGTCGAAGGGGCCGGTGCAGCGGCACAACGACTACGTCCACGTCGAGCACGACGGCATCGCCGCGATCCTGCGTAAGCCGCTCATCGGCGCGGTGGCGGCCCGGTTGGCGCAGGCCGACGAGATCCGGATCTTCCAGTCCACGCTGATCTACAAGCCGCCGATCTCCGGTGAGCCGTCGAACATCGTGCCCTGGCACTTCGACAAGCACTACTGGTCGTCCTCGTCGTCGGAGAAGATGCTCACCGCGTTCATCCCGTTCCACGACTGCGGGGAGGAGATGGGCACCATCACCATGGTCGACGGCTCGCACCGGTGGTCGGAGATCGGCGCGAACGACACGGTGGTCCGGCACTTCGCCGAGCGCGACCGCGACCAGCTGGAGGAGATGCTGGCCGAGAACGCGGCGCACAACGGCGCGCAGATCCGCAAGATCCCGATGGTGATCCCCAAAGGGCACCTCAGTTTCCACCACTGCCGCACCTACCACGGCAGCGGCGCCAACGTCAGCGGACGCCCCCGTCGGGCCATCTCGCTGCACCTGCAGGACGGCGACAACGCCCACCGGGAGTTCCCGCTCTCCGACGGCACCCTCGCCGCGTACAACCACGACGTGCTGGTCCGCCGTACCCCCGAGGGTCGGCCGGACTACGCGGACCCCGACTACTGCCCGGTCATCTGGCGCGAGCGCGCCCAGCAGGGAGGCTGAACATGTCACGGTACGACTGGGGTAAGACACACCCGGGCATCGAGCGGCTGGAGAAGGCGGTGACCGACCGCCGGGACGTGGTGGTCAAGCACCCGCTCTATGCCAATCTGGACACCCACGAATCACTTGTCACCTTCATGGAGCACCACGTCTTCGCGGTCTGGGACTTCATGTCCCTGCTGAAGTCGTTGCAGCGGCAGCTCACCTGCGTCACCGTGCCGTGGATCCCCACCGGGCCGACCGGCAGCCGCCGGTTGATCAACGACATCGTGATGGTGGAGGAGAGCGACGAGCTGGGCGAGGGCTTCATCAGCCACTTCGAGCTGTACGTCCGGGGGATGGGCGAGGCGGGCGCGGACACCGGTGCCGTCGACCGGCTGGTCGCGCTGCTGCGCGCCGGCTCGTCGGTGACCGACGCGCTGGTCGAGGCCGGGGTGCCGGAGCCGTCGCGGGCCTTCGCCGCCACCACCTGGAAGATCATCGAGTCGACCCCGGTGCACTGCCAGGCCGCCGCGTTCGCGTTCGGCCGGGAGGACCTGATCCCCGACATGTTCACCCAGGTCGTCGCGGTCAACGAGCGCAGCAACCGGCTGCACACCTTCGTCGACTACCTGGAGCGGCACATCGAGGTCGACGGCGAGCAGCACACCCCGATGGCGATGCAGATGCTCGCCGACCTGTGCGGCGACGACGACGTCAAGTGGCAGGAGTGCGCCGACACGGTCAACCTGGCGTTGACCGCCCGCGCGCAGCTCTGGGACGACATCCTCGCCGCCGTCAAGGAGGGCCGCGACCGGTGACCGACGCCGACCCGGCCCGGCTCTACCGCACCGTACGGCTGATCCGCCGGTTCGAGGAGCGGGCCATCGCGCTGGTCCGCTCCGGGCACATCGTCGGCGGCATCCACCCCTACCTCGGTCAGGAGGGGATCGCCGCCGGCGTGTGCGCCGCGCTCGGCGACGGGGACCTGGTCACCGGCACCCACCGCGGGCACGGGCACGTGCTCGCCAAGGGTGCCGACCCGGCCCGGATGATGGCCGAACTGTGCGGCCGGGAAACCGGACTGAACCGGGGTCGGGGCGGCTCGATGCACGCGGCGGACCTGTCCATCGGGGTGCTCGGCGCCAACGCCATCGTCGGGGCGTCCCCGGCCATCCTCACCGGTGCGGTGTGGGCCCACCGACAGCGCGGGAACGCCGTGGTCGGGGCGAGCTTCTTCGGCGACGGCGCGGTCAACGAGGGGATGCTGCTGGAGGCGTTCAACCTGGCCGCGCTCTGGCGGGTGCCGGTGCTGCTGGTCTGCGAGAACAACGGCTACGCCACCACCATGCCGGTGGCCGGCGCGGTCGCCGGCACCATCACCGGCCGGGCCGAGGCGTTCGGCATCCCGGCCGTCGTCGTCGACGGGCAGGACCCGGAGGCGGTCCGGCAGGTCACCGCCGCCGCCGTCGCGCGGATGCGCGACGGCGGCGGGCCGGAGCTGGTCGAGGCCCGCACCTACCGGTTCGACGCCCACCACACCTTCGAACACTCGGTACGCCTGGACTACCGCCCGCCGCAGGAGGTGGCCGACGGCCGGTCCCGGGACCCGGTGGCGATCCAGGGCGCCCGGCTTTCCCCGGCCGACCGGGCGACGATCGACGCGGAGGTGGAGGCCACCCTCGACGCGGCCGTCGCGTTCGCCCTGGCCGGCCCGGAACCGGACCCGGCCGGTGCGCTCGACCACCTGTACGCCAGTGGGCTGACCGGCCGGGGAGGTAGCTGATGCCCCGGCTGTCGTACCGCAAGGCGCTGACCCGGGCGCTTGCCGACGAGATGACCCGGGACGAGGCGGTGTTCCTGCTCGGGGAGGACATCCGGGTCGGCGCGTCCAATGTCACCCCGGGCCTGCTGAAGCGGTTCGGGCCGGACCGGGTGCTCGACACCCCGCTGTCGGAGCAGGCGTTCACCAGCTTCGCCACCGGGGCCGCGCTGGCCGGGATGCGACCGGTGGTGGAGTTCCAGATCCCGTCGCTGCTGTTCCTGGTCTTCGAGCAGATCGTCAACCACGCGCACAAGTTCCCGATGATGACCGGTGGGCAGTGCGCGGTGCCGGTCACCTACCTGGTGCCCGGGTCGGGTTCCCGGACGGGGTGGGCGGGGCAGCACTCCGACCACCCGTACTCGCTCTTCGCGCACGTCGGGATCGTCACCGTGGTGCCGGCCACCCCGGCCGACGCGTACGGGCTGCTGGTGTCGGCGATCCGGCACGACGACCCGGTGGTGGTCTTCGCCCCGGCCGGCGCGCTGGAGGTCCGCGACGACGTCGACTTCGCCACCCTCGCCCCGGTGCCGCTGGGACGGGGAATGGTCCGGCGGGCCGGCGACGACGTCACAGTGGTCGCCGTGGGGCACCTGGTGCACGACGCGCTGGCCGTCGCCGAGGAGTTGGCCGACCAGGTGTCGGTGGAGGTGTTCGACCCACGCACGCTCTACCCGTTCGACATCGACGCCCTGGTCGACTCGGTGTCCCGCACCGGCCGGCTGGTGGTGATCGACGACTCCAACCGGTCCTGCGGCATCGCCGCCGAGATCATCACCTCGGTGCTGGAGCGGGTGCCGCTGACCGCGCCGCCGCGCCGGGTCACCCGACCGGACGGCGCGGTGCTGCCCTTCTCGCCCGCCCTCGACCGGGCCGTGCAGCCCGGCCGGGCCGCCCTCGCCGCCGCCATCCACCACGTGACCAAGGACTGTCCATGATCGATGTGAACTACCCGTGGCCGGAGCCCGGCAGGGCCTGGGCGGAGCTGCCGGAGTCGACCCGTACGGCGATGGTGGCCGCGGGCGCGCAGGAGTGGGAACGGATCTTCCACGGCCGGGCGACGTACAACAAGCAGTGGCGGCTGGCCCGGCCACCGGTGTTGACCGCCGACGCGTTCCGCGAGCTGAACGAGGTCTGCGACCGGATCGCCCAGCTCATCCTGGACGCCTGCCGCCGCCGCGCGTCCACCGCCGGTGAGCTGCGCGCGCTGCTCGGTGTGCCGGTGGGGCAGACCCGGCTGCTCGACGAGGACGAGCCACTGACCGAGGCGCTGCTGGCCGCGTACCGGCCTGATGTGCTGTTCTCCGGTGGGGAGCCGCGGATCGTCGAGTACAACATCGACAGCAGCCTGGGCGGGGGCTTCGACGCGGACACGGTGATCCAACGGTTCGGCGCGCTGTACCGGGAGCGGGGGCTGCTCGACGGCCTGTCGGCCCGGCCCGCGCCGTCCCTGCTGGACCAGCGGTTCGTGGCGATCCGCACCGAGCTGGGCCTGCCCGAGGGGGCCCGGGTGGCGCTGCTGATGGACTTCGAGGCCGACTACCCGGGGCTGGACGACCCGGAGACGTTCATCCGGATCCTCTCCCCGCTGATCGACCAGGCCCGCCCGTTCGGCATCGACTTGGTCATCGCCCCGGTCGCCACGGCCACCCTGGACGCCGACCGGCGGCTGGTGGTCGGCGGCGCACCGGTGGACGCGCTGTTCCGGCTCTTCGTGCCCAACCGGGTCACCCCGAGCGCCGGGCTGGAGGCGGTGGCCGGGGCGCTCGACGCGGGCACCCTGCCGATGTTCGTCAGCGCCGCCGCCTGGCTGCTCGGTAACAAAATCAACTTCGCCTGGCTCTATGAGGACCTGGACCTGCTCCCCGCCGACGACCAGGCTCTGATCCGCCGGTACGTGCCGCACACCGTGGCGTTCACCGCCGCCGACCTGGACCGGGCGCTGGCCGACCGGGAGAACCTGGTCGCCAAGCCCGCCGACGGCTCCGCCGGCTTCGGCGTGCTCATCGGCCGGGAGCTGAGCCCGCAGGAGTGGGCCGACGGCCTGCGCGCGGCCCTCGACCGGGGCGGCGACATCCTCCAGCGGTACATGCCCGCCGACCGGGTGGCGATGGACTTCGTCCAGATCGAGACCGGCGAGACGGTCACCGCCGAGGTGCCGTACAGCATCGCTCCGTACCTGTTCGGCCGCACCGGCTCCGGTGCCCTCGCCCGGGTCGGCTACCCCGGCTGCGACGAGGTCCTCAACCTCGCCCGAGGCGTCCTCCTAACCGGCATCCTCCTCACCC
>NZ_JBTMMT010000086.1:0-22454 GCF_055517075.1 Micromonospora sp. DSM 43699 | reverse complement strand
GGTTAGGGGTTAGGGGGTGGCGCTGGCGGTGGCGGCGATCTCGGGGAGGTCGGCCGGCCCCGGGTCGGCGGCCGGGGGTGGCGTGACGGCGGGGTTCTGGGCGGCGGCGCGGACGGCGGCGGCGACCGCCGGGGCGACCCGGGAGTCGAAGACGCTTGGCACGATGACCGTTGGGTTGATCTTGTCTTCGCCGACCACGTCGGCGATGGCACGGGCCGCCGCGATCGCCATCTCCTCGGTGAACTCCTCGGCGTGCGCGTCGAGCATGCCCCGGAACACGCCGGGGAAGGCGAGCACGTTGTTGATCTGGTTCGGCTGGTCCGAGCGGCCGGTGGCGACGATCGCCGCGTGCTTGCGGGCCTCCCGGGGGTCGACCTCCGGGTCGGGGTTCGCCAGCGCGAAGACGATCGCGTCCTTGGCCATGGTGGCGACGTCGTCGCCGGTGAGCAGGTTGGGGGCGCTCACCCCGATGAAGACGTCCGCGTCCCGGACCGCCCCCGCCAGGTCGCCGGAGTAGTTGTCCCGGTTGGTGTTCTCAGCCAGCCACTGCCAGGCCGGGTTCAGGTCGGGTAGCCCACGGTGCAGGGCGCCCTGCCGGTCGTACGCGATGATGTCGCCGACGCCCTGGCGCAGCAGCAGTTTCATGATCGCGGTCCCGGCCGCGCCGGCCCCGGAGACGACCACCCGCACGTCCGCGAGCTGCTTGCCCACCACGCGCAGCGCGTTGGTCAGCGCGGCCAGCACGCAGATCGCGGTGCCGTGCTGGTCGTCGTGGAAGACCGGGATGTCCAGGAGCTCCCGCAGCCGGGCCTCGATCTCGAAGCAGCGCGGCGCGGCGATGTCCTCCAGGTTGATCCCGCCGTACGCCGGGGCGATCGCCTTGACGATCGCCACGATCTCGTCGGTGTCCTGGGTGTCCAGCACCACCGGCCAGGCGTCCACCCCGCCGAAGCGCTTGAACAGCGCCGCCTTGCCCTCCATCACCGGCAGCGACGCCGCCGGGCCGAGGTTGCCCAGGCCGAGCACCGCCGAGCCGTCGCTGACCACGGCGACCGTGTTGCGCTTGATGGTCAGCCGCCGGGCGTCCGCCGGATTCTCCGCGATCGCCATGCAGACCCGGGCCACCCCGGGGGTGTACGCCCGGGACAGCTCGTCACGGGTCCGCAGCCCCACCTTCGAGTGCACCTCGATCTTGCCGCCGAGGTGCAGCAGGAACGTCCGGTCGGAGACCTTGCGCACGTCCACCCCGTCGAGCGCGGTGAGCGCCTCGACGACCTGGTCGGCGTGGCCGGCGTCGGCGGTGTCGCAGGTGAGGTCGACGATCACGTGGGTCGGGTCGGAGTCGACCACGTCCAGCGCGGTGACGATCGCACCGGCCTCGCCGACCGACGTGGTCAGCCGGCCGATCGAGGAGGCGTCCGCGGGGACCGCGATCCGGATCGTGATCGAGAATCCGGCACTCGGCAGTCTGGTGATGGCCACGGAAATACCTCCGTCGTCGCTGGCGGCTCGTCGCCATTTCTACTCGCCCGCCGGGGCCCGACGGCAGCCGCCCCCGCGTTCGGCGACCTGTGCCACGGGCATATAGCGGTCGCGTTCCGCGTTGACCCGTGTCAGGATTGTTCGGTACATGCACAGAACGGACAGGAGACCCAACTTGCGAGACCAGGAGACCCACACCCCCTTCTCGGACGACGACCTCGACGCCACGACCGGTGAGTACGAGCTGTCGGAGCGGCAGGCGTTGCGGCGGGTCCCCGGCCTCTCCACCGAGCTCACCGACGTCACCGAGGTCGAGTACCGCCAGCTCCGGTTGGAGCGGGTCGTCCTCGTCGGCGTCTGGACCGAGGGCAGCCAGCGTGATGCCGACAACTCGCTGACCGAGCTGGCGGCGCTGGCCGAGACGGCCGGCTCGCAGGTGCTCGAAGGGCTGATCCAGCGCCGCAGCCGCCCCGACCCGGCCACCTACGTCGGCCGGGGCAAGGTCGACGACCTGACCGCGGCGGTGCTCGCCACCGGTGCCGACACGGTGATCTGCGACGGTGAGCTGTCCCCGTCCCAGCTGCGCAACCTGGAGCAGCGCACCAAGGTCAAGGTGGTCGACCGTACCGCGCTGATCCTCGACATCTTCGCCCAGCACGCCAAGAGCAAGGAGGGCAAGGCCCAGGTCGAGCTGGCCCAGCTCGAATACCTGCTGCCCCGGCTGCGCGGCTGGGGCGAGACGCTCTCCCGGCAGTCCGGCGGCTCCGGGCGCGGCGGCGGCGCCGGCGGCGGCGTGGGCCTGCGGGGCCCCGGTGAGACCAAGCTGGAGACCGACCGGCGGCGCATCCGGCACCGCATCGCCCGACTGCGTCGGGAGATCAAGGCCATGAAGACGGTACGCCAGACCAAGCGCGCCCGGCGTAGCCGCAACGCTGTTCCGGCGGTGGCCATCGCCGGCTACACCAACGCCGGCAAGTCGAGCCTGCTCAACCGGCTCACCGGGGCGGGTGTGCTGGTGGAGAACGCGCTTTTCGCCACCCTGGACCCGACCACCCGCCGGGCTACCACCTCGGACGGACGGCTCTACACGCTGTCCGACACGGTGGGCTTCGTCCGGCACCTGCCGCACCAGATCGTCGAGGCGTTCCGCTCGACGCTGGAGGAGGTCGCCGAGGCCGACCTGGTGGTGCACGTGGTCGACGGCGCCCACCCCGATCCCGAGGAGCAGGTCCGCGCGGTTCGTGAGGTGCTCTCCGAGGTCGGTGCCGACCGGCTGCCCGAGCTGCTGGTGGTCAACAAGATCGATGCCGCCGACGAGGAGACCCTGCTGCGACTCAAGCGGCTCTGGCCGGATGCGGTCTTCGTCTCCGCGCACAGCGGGCGCGGCATCGACGGGCTGCGCGAGGTGATCGAGCAGCGGCTGCCCCGCCCGGCAGTGGAGGTCCGCGCGGTGCTGCCGTACGACCGGGGGGACCTGGTGGCCCGACTGCACCGGCAGGGCGAGGTGCTCAGCACCTCCCACCTGCCGGAGGGCACGCTGCTGCACGTCCGGGTGGGGGAGGCGCTCGCCGCCGAACTGGCGCCGTTCGTGGCGGCGGGTGATCCGGCGGTGGCCGGCAGCCGGTGAGCGCTCCGGTGTGACCGGAGGTTCATCGCGGCATGCGACACTGACGCCATGCGCCGCGCTGTCTCCTCGGTCACGGTTGCCCTCGCCCTGTTCGGCGCGGCCGTGGCACCTGCTGCTGCCGCCGCCGCGGCGGCACCGACCTCCGCCGCCCTGGTCGGCGGGGTGCCGGTTGCCGCCGCCCCGGTCGGTGGGGCGCTTCTTGCCGCCGCGCCCGCCGGCAAGAAGAAGTGCACGATCACCGACGAGCGGCTGCGGGAGCTTTCCGGCCTGGTCGCCACGAAGACCGGCTACATCGTGATCAACGATGGCACCCTTGACGAGAGCCGCAAGCGGGTCTTCTTCCTCGACACCAAGTGCAAGATCGCCAAGGAGCCGGTGAAGTACTCCGGCGACGGCCCTTTCGACACCGAGGACCTGGCTCTCTCGCCGGACGGAAAGACCCTCTGGATCGCCGACACCGGTGACAACGTCACCAGCAAGGAACGGCGTACCCGGGTCGCGGTCTGGACGATGCCGGTCACCGGGGCCAAGCAGCCGGTGCTGCACCGGCTGTCGTACCCGGAGCGCAAACCGCACGACGCCGAGGCGCTGCTGGTCGGCGCGGACGAGATGCCCCTGGTGATCACCAAGGTGCCCAGCGGCAAGGCGGAGATCTACACCCCGGAGGCGAAGCTCGACAAGGGCGGCAACGCCGAACCGGTACCGATGAAGAAGGTCGGCGAGATCACGTTGCCGAAGACCACCACCGACAACCCGCTCAACATCATCGGTCGGGTGGCCATCACCGGAGCGGCCCGCTCGCCCGACGGCAGCAAGGTGGTCCTGCGCACCTACGCCGACGCCTTCGAGTACGACGTCAGTGGCGACGACATCGTGGCCGCCCTGGCCACCGGCAAGCCCCGGGTCACCCCGCTGGCCGACCCGTTCGGCGAGGCCATCGCGTACACCCCGGACGGCACCGGCTTCGTCACCGTCTCCGACGGTGGTGAACTCTCCCCGGACGACCCGATCGACATCCTCGGCTATTCGCCGTCCACCAAGGGCGCGGAGCCGGTCGAGGGCGCGGCGGGAGCCAAGCCGGTCGCCGAGCAGTCCTGGTACGACGCCCTCAGCCTGGACCAGATCACCTACCTGATCGGTGCGGTCGGTGCGATCGGCGCCGTGTTGGTCGGGGCGGGCATCGTCGGCATCGTGCGATCCCGGCGGCGGGCCGCGGCGGCTGGCGAGGAGCCGGACGACCCCGACGACGAGGTCTTCACCTCCGGCGCCGTCTCCCGGGCCGACGGCCTGCCGGCCGGTGAGTCTCCCCGGGGTGCTGAACCATCAGTGGACCGGCCACGTGGCGGTGTCTACGGCGCCCCGCCGCCGGTCGGCGGTGCGCCCGCCCGTCCGGCCGGCGGCGCGGTCTACGGCGGTGGCCGGCCCCCGGCCGGCCCCGGAGCAGTTCCTTCCGGTGGTCCGGGAGGCGGCATCCCACCGGGCGGCGGACGTCCGGCGGGCGGCGGTGTCTACGGCGGCGGTCGTCCCGCCGGCGGTGGGGTCTACGGTGCCGCCCCGGCTGGCGGCCCGCCGGTCAACGGTGCCGGTCCGCGCGGCGGTGCCTCACGTGGTGGCCCGGGTGGCGGTGCCCCACGTGGTGCCTCCCGGGCCGGCACGCCGGCCGCTGCGGACCCGCGTGGCGGTGCTCCGGCGGGTGGCCGTGGCGCTCCTCCGGCGGGTGGCCGTGGTGCTCCTCCGGCGGGTGGCCGTGGCGGTGCCCCGATGGGCGGGCGTGGCACGCCGCCGGGTGGGCATGGTGGTGCTCCGGCCGGTGGGCATGGTGGCACGCCGCCGGGTGGTCGTGGTGGCACGCCGCCGGGTGGTCGTGGTGGCACGCCGCCGGGTGGTGCGGGCGCGGCCGGTGGCCGTGGTGGCGCTCCGGGCGGTGGGCGCGGTGGAGACGGCGAATACGGTGCTGGGCGGGCCGAACCGCCGCGTCGTGGTGGGGCGGGTCCCCGTGAGCCGCGTTCGGGTCCGCGCCGCGACGGTGGTCAGGAAGACCGGCGGGGTGGCCAGTACGGTCAGCCGCCCGGCCGCAACGGCGAGCGCTACTGACCTGCGGCGCGGCGAGCGCCGTCCTGGGTGGCGCGCCGGCCGCCTCCGACGGAGGCGGCCGGTCGAGGGGCGTCAGATCCGGCGGAGCACGGCGACGACCCGACCCATGATGGTGGCGTCGTCACCGGGGATCGGATCGAAGGCCGGGTTCTGCGGCATCAACCAGACGTGACCGTCGCGTCGACGGTAGGTCTTGACGGTCGCCTCACCGTCGAGCATGGCGGCGACGATGTCGCCGGCCTCGGCGATCGGCTGCTGCCGGACCACCACCCAGTCGCCGTCACAGATCGCCGCGTCGAGCATCGAGTCGCCCTTGACCTGGAGCATGAAGACCTCACCCTCGCCCACGAGCTCGCGGGGGAGCGGGAAGACGTCCTCCACCGCCTGCTCGGCCAGGATCGGCCCGCCGGCGGCGATCCGACCCAGCATCGGCACGTACGCCGGGGTGGGGCGCTGGGCGCGACTCAGCTCGTCGTCGGCGTCGCTCGGAGCGCGGACGTCGACCGCCCGGGGACGGTTGGGGTCGCGCCTCAGGAAGCCTTTCTTCTCCAACTCCTTGAGCTGGTAGGCGACGCTGGACGGGGAGACCAGGCCGACCGCCTCGCCGATCTCGCGGACGCTCGGCGGGTAGCCGTGCCGCTCCACCCAACTGCGGATGAACTCCAGGATGCGGCGCTGCCGGGCGGTGAGGTCGACGGTGGCCGGGTCGGGGAAACCGCTGACCACCGGGGTGACCGGGCGGACGGCCGGCTGACCGGTCCGACTGCGGGCGGCGCGGGGACGCCGAGTGGCCGGCGGACCCGCCTCGGCGATCGGCTGCGGGTTCTTCTGCCGGCTTGCCCGGTCCTCGGTCACGTCCGTCCTCCCTGGTCGGCGCTGGGTGCCTTGGCGGCTCGTGGTGCGTGCGGGGGTGTCGCGGTGTCGGACCGACCTGTGCGGCCTGCCCGGTCGTTCATGACCGTATAGGTGAGATCGGTCATTTTCAAACATCTGTACGACGCATCTCGGCGTGTCGGGTGGCGAGCCTGGCAACTCGTACGTTTGTTCTGGTAGATGGTACGGCCTCGTCGAACCTGTGTACGACGGGTCGGCGGTGCTCCGGGTCGGCCGTCCGTCCCGCCGGGCGTGGCCGGACGGCCGGTAACCTCCCGACGGTCCGGTCGGTTGCACCTGTCGGCACCCGGGTGCGGCGAGGTCGTCGCACGGTGGGAAGGGTGGCTCGGGCGTGACGCGCCGGACACGCCCGCAACTTGACCCGACCCGGCCGGCGGCCTACGGTCGACCCCTAGATGTAGTAGTCACATGGGCGTAAGTTGCCCACAGGTTGGGTTCGACTACCCACTGCACTCCCGTATCGTCGACCACGGCGACGGCCGACGAGGCCGGCTCCGCCGGGTCGACGTGTGCCCGGAGCGGGCGGGCGGGCCCACGGTCGATCAAGGAGGTCAGGCGATGCGGTGTCCGTACTGCCGGCACGCCGACTCCCGGGTCGTCGACTCGCGCGAGGCCGACGACGGTCAGCTGATCCGGCGGCGGCGCTCCTGCCCGGAATGCGGCAAGCGGTTCACCACTGTCGAGGAGCCCGTGCTCGCGGTGGTCAAGCGCAGCGGGGTGACCGAGCCGTTCAGCCGGACGAAGATCATCGGCGGGGTGCGCAAGGCATGCCAGGGCCGGCCGGTCGACGAGGACTCCATCGCGCTGCTGGCGCAGAAGGTCGAGGAGACCGTCCGGGCCAAGGGGGCCGCCGAGCTGCCCAGCCACGACGTGGGTCTGGCGATCCTGGGCCCACTGCGCGACCTGGACGAGGTGGCCTACCTCCGCTTCGCCAGCGTCTACCGCTCGTTCGACTCACTTGCCGACTTCGAGCGTGAGATCGAGACACTCCGGGCTGCCGCGCGGGCCCGCGTCGACGCGGCCGAGGCCGCCGACCGTACCAACTGAGTCTTGTACCAAGTGACGACCTGGATTCTGACAGTGACGACGCGTGGCGGGTGGCCGCGCAGACGAGGGGGCCGATGAGATGGCGGGGGACGGCGTGACAACCAGCCGGTCGCGGGCGGCGAAGAACGGCGCGGCGACGGGGCTCAAGGTGCAGCGGGTCTGGACGACCGAGGGCGTGCACCCGTACGACGAGGTGGCGTGGGAGCGCCGCGACATCGTCATGACCAACTGGCGGGACGGCTCGATCAACTTCGAGCAGCGCGGGGTGGAGTTCCCCGAGTCCTGGAGCGTCAACGCGGCGAACATCGTGACCACCAAGTACTTCCGGGGCGCGGTGGGGACCCCGGAGCGGGAGTGGTCGCTGCGGCAGCTCATCGACCGGGTGGTCCAGACCTACCGGGCCGCCGGTGAGCAGCACGGCTACTTCGCCAACCCGGCCGACGCGGAGATCTTCGCGCACGAGCTGACCTGGATGCTGCTGCACCAGGTGTTCAGCTTCAACTCGCCGGTCTGGTTCAACGTCGGCACCCCGTCGCCGCAGCAGGTCAGTGCCTGTCTGCCGTACGACTCTCTGGTCAGCACCCCGGCAGGGTTGGTGCCTATCGGCAAGCTCGTCGAGGACGGGTCCGTCGGCACCAAGGTGTACGACGCGAACGGCCTGACCCGGATCGTGGCGGTCAAGGCCAACGGGGTACGTGACGTCCTCCGGTTGCACACCAAGGCGGGTTACACCCTCGACGTCACCCCGGACCACGTGGTCTGGCAGAGCACCGGCACCGGTACCGGCCGGTGGGTCGAGGCCGGCACGCTGGCTCCCGGTGACCAGCTCGAGTGGCACCGTACCTACGCCTACGGCGAGACCGAGCTCGACCTGCGGGAGATCCGCGAGGCCGCGCTCGCCGGCTGGTTGCAGTCGGACGGCTTCGTCGGTCAGTACACCGAGGGTACGAACCGGTCGCTGACCATCGAGGCGATGACCGTCAACGACGACGAGTTGGACTGGGTCACCGGCACCCTGGACGAGGTCTTCGCCGACGCGCACCGGCACGAGCGCCCGGTGGCGACGCAGAGCGACGAGCTCGACTGCCGCCGTACCCGCCTCTACGGCGAGCACCTGCGCCCCTTCGTCGACAAGTGGGATCTGCTGACCCGTGGCGTCGACATGACGGTGCCGGAGCGGCTCTTCACCGCCCCGCTGCCGGTTGTCGCCGGCTACCTCCGCAGCATCTTCCAGGCCGAGGGCTACGTGTCGGCGCGGGAGAGTTCGACGCTGGTCGCGGTCGACATGATCTCGGAGAAGCTGATCCGGGGTGTGCAGAGCCTGTTGCTGCGCTTCGGGATCTTCTCCCGGGTCGGATACAAGGCAGACCCCCGTCCCGACCGGAAGGGCTGCTGGTCGGTTCGGATTCAGAACGACGGCGACCGGGACCTGTTCGCCACGCACATCGGTTTCATCGGCGTCGACAAGATGGCCAAACTCGAACAGGGCTTCGCCAAGCCGGGCCAGCCGGCCAACGACGCCAAGCGGGTGGAGATCGACCGCGTCGAGCCGCTCGGTGCGATGGAGGTCTACGACATCCAGACCGAGAGCGGCGAGTTCCTGGCCGGCAACCTACGGGTGCACAACTGTTTCATCCTTGCCGTTGACGACTCGATGGACTCCATCCTGGACTGGTACAAGGAGGAGGGGCTGATCTTCAAGGGCGGCTCCGGCTCCGGGGTCAACCTGTCGCGCATCCGGTCGTCGCGTGAGCTGCTCTCCTCCGGCGGCACCGCCTCCGGCCCGGTCAGCTTCATGCGCGGCGCGGACGCCAGCGCCGGCACCATCAAGTCCGGCGGCGCCACCCGGCGCGCGGCCAAGATGGTCATCCTGGACGTGGACCACCCGGACATCGAGGAGTTCGTCACCACCAAGGCGCGCGAGGAGGACAAGATCCGCGCGCTGCGGGACGCCGGCTTCGACATGGACCTCGGCGGCAACGACATCGTCAGCGTCCAGTACCAGAACGCCAACAACTCGGTCCGGGTCTCCGACGAGTTCATGGCGGCGGTGGAGAACGGCGGTGGCTTCGACCTGCGGGGCCGGCTCGACGGGCAGACCATCGAGACCGTCGACGCCCAGAAGCTGTTCCGCACCATCGCCCAGGCCGCCTGGGAGTGCGCCGACCCGGGCCTGCAGTACGACGACACCATCAACGACTGGCACACCTGCCCGGAGACCGGCCGGATCACCGCGTCCAATCCTTGCAGTGAGTACCTGCACCTGGACAACTCCTCGTGCAACCTCGCCTCGCTGAACCTGATGAAGTTCCTCCGTGCCGACGGCGGCTTCGAGGTGGAGAAGTTCGTCCGGTCGGTGGAGTTCGTCATCACCGCGATGGACATCTCGATCTGCTTCGCCGACTTCCCGACCGCGAAGATCGGCGAGACCACCCGCGCCTACCGGCAGCTCGGCATCGGCTACGCCAACCTCGGCGCGCTGTTGATGGCCTCCGGCCTGCCGTACGACTCGGAGCAGGGCCGGTCGGTGGCGGCGGCGATCACCTCGCTGATGACCGGCACCGCGTACCGCCGCTCGGCCGAGCTGGCCGCGATCGTCGGCGCGTACGACGGCTACGCGCGCAACGCCGAGCCGCACAAGCGGGTGATGCGCAAGCACGCCGCCGCCAACGACGCGATCAAGCCGGCCGGCACGGTGGCCACCGCCATCCTGCGGGAGGCGACGAAGCAGTGGACCGAGGGCAACAAGCTCGGTGACCGGGCCGGCTGGCGCAACTCGCAGGCCGCGGTACTGGCTCCGACCGGAACCATCGGTTTGATGATGGATTGTGACACTACGGGTGTTGAGCCAGATTTGGCCCTGGTCAAGTTCAAGAAGCTGGTCGGCGGCGGCTCGATGCAGATCGTCAACCAGACCGTCCCGCGCGCCCTGCGCAGCATCGGCTACCCCGAGGAGCAGGTCGAGGCGATCGTTGAGCACATCGCCGACCACGGTCACGTGGTGGACGCACCCGGCCTCAAGCCGGAGCACTACCCGGTCTTCGACTGCGCGATGGGCGAGCGGTCCATCGCCCCGATGGGCCACGTCCGGATGATGGCGGCCGTCCAGCCGTTCATCTCGGGCGCCATCTCCAAGACGGTCAACATGCCGGAGCAGGCCACCGTCGCCGACGTCGAGAAGATCTACTTCCAGGGCTGGAAGCTCGGGCTGAAGGCGCTGGCGATCTACCGGGACAACTGCAAGGTCGGCCAGCCGCTCTCGGTGGCCAAGCCGAACAAGACCGCCGCCCCGGCCGTGGTCGAGGCACCCGCCCCGGCCGCGGTGGAGAAGGTCGTCGAGTACCGCCCGGTACGCAAGCGGCTGCCGAAGAAGCGCGCGTCGGAGACGGTCTCGTTCTCCGTCGGCGGTGCCGAGGGTTACCTCACCGCGTCGTCCTACCCGGACGACGGCCTCGGCGAGGTCTTCCTCAAGATGTCCAAGCAGGGCTCCACCCTGGCCGGGGTGATGGACGCCTTCTCGGTGGCCATCTCGATCGGCCTGCAGTACGGCGTCCCGCTGGAGACGTACGTCAGCAAGTTCACCAACATGCGGTTCGAGCCGGCCGGGATGACCGACGACCCGGACGTGCGGATGGCCGCCTCGGTGATGGACTACATCTTCCGTCGCCTGGCGCTGGACTTCCTGCCCTACGAGCGCCGCGCCGAACTGGGCATCTTCACCGCCAAGGAGCGGGCCGCGCAGTTGCGGGCCGAGGCCGAGGCGGAGGCGAGCGGCACGGACCTGACCGCGATGGCGTCCTCGGCCCCGGTCGAGGCGGTCGAGCCGAAGACCGGCCCGGTGGCCCAGCCGGCCCAGGAGTTGGCCGACGTGGCCGCCGCCAAGCCGGCGCCCGCCGTGGGTTCCTCCACCGAACTGCTGGAGGCGGTGATCGGCAAGGCCGCCGACGCGCCGCTCTGCTTCACCTGCGGTACGAAGATGCGCCCGGCCGGTAGCTGCTACGTCTGCGAGGGCTGCGGCTCCACAAGCGGTTGCAGCTGACCTACGGGTCTACGCGGAAGGGTCGGCACCTCGAACGGGGTGCCGACCCTTCCGCGTATCCGGCCCCGGCCGGCACGGGGCTGCGTGGCACGGGTGCGGCGGGAATGATCGGGGCATGACCACCGCCGACCGGTACGTCGAGTTCGCCACCCGGGAGGCGCACGGCGTCTCGCCGGCCTACGAGCGGCTGGCCCACGTGGTCGCCCACGACGACGAACTGCTGGCGCTCCTCGACACCCTGCCGCCGGCGAAGCGGCAGCCACAGCTGCTCTTCGGCGTCGTCCGCTGGCGGGGCGGCCCGGTCGACGACCCGACCGGGTTCCGCGCCCACACCGTGACGCACTGGCCGGCGGTGCGGGCCGCGATGCTCACCCGGGCGGTGCAGACCAACGAGGCCGGGCGCTGCGCGGCGCTGCTACCGGTGCTGGCCGCCCTGCCGCAGCCGCTGGCGCTGCTGGAGGTCGGCGCGTCCGCCGGCCTCTGCCTCTATCCCGACCGGTACGCCTACCGTTACGGCGAGCACCTGCTCGGCCCGGGGGAGCCGGTCCTGGACTGCCTGCTCACCGGGACGAGCCCGCCGGTCACCCGGCCGGAGGTGGTGTGGCGGGCCGGTCTGGACCTGAACCCGCTCGACGTCACCGACCCGGCCGACGTGGACTGGCTCGACGCGCTGATCTGGCCGGAGCACCGCCACCGTCGGGCCCGGCTGCGGACGGCGGCGGCGGTGGCCGCAGCCGACCCGCCGGAGCTGGTCCGTGGTGACCTGGTGGACGACCTGCCGGAGTTGGCCGCGCGGGCCCCGGCCGGCGCGACGCTCGTGGTCCTGCACACCTCCGTGCTCTACCAGGTGCCGCCGCCGCGCCGGGCGGCCTTCGTCGAGCTGGTCCGCACCCTGCCCGGTCACTGGGTGGCCGCCGAAGCGGCCGAGGTGCTGGCGCACCCCCGGCTGCCGGCGCCGCCGGACGGGGCGTTGTACAACGTGCTCGGCCTCGACGGGACGCCGTTGGCCTGGATCCGCTCACACGGCCAGGAGGCACACTGGTTCGGCTGACCGATCCGGACCATGACGTTCCGTGAGCGTTACGGGACAGCGGATGAGATCGATCATCACGCCGACCGCAGTCAGTTTCGACCGCACCGGCAACCACGAGGGCAGGGACGGGACGGGGGGAGAACCTCGGTGTCGCCGAGTACACCCTGCTGGAGAAGGCGCACGTGCTCGGCGGCGGTCTGGACGGCTGGGACGTGCTCTACCCGAAGGTCCAGCAGGTCGACCTGCTGACCCGGGTCCGCGCCGAGACCGCCGGCGCGGCGGGCTGAGCCCCCAGGGCCGTAGACTCGCGGCGGTGAGTGCCGAACGTCGTCCGCTGGCGGACCGGCCGTTGACCGAGCCGCACCCGTCCCGGCTGCCGCCGGAGCACCCCGGCCGGGCCCGGATCCTGGCCGCACACGCCGCCGCGCTCGCCGCCGGGGAGGCCGGTTATCCCGACCCGGCCACCGGGTTGTTCGTCCTCAGCGCCGGTTTTCTGGCCCGACGCGGCACCTGCTGCGGGCGTGGCTGCCGGCACTGCCCCTACGTCGACGACTAATCCGGGTGCCCCGGCCGCCCGGCCCACCTAGGTTGGGTGCGGAGCGACGGGGGACCGATGACGACGCAGTTGACCGGTGGCAGGGTGGTGCGCCGGCCGCTGTGGCGGGACCGGAGCTTCGCGCTGTTCTGGGGCGGTCAGACGGTCGGTGAGCTGGGCACCCGGATGTCCGGGGTGGCGGTGCCGCTGCTGGCGGCCGGCCCGATGCGGGCGGGCGTGTTCCAGGTCTCCCTGTTGACAGTGCTGGCCTGGCTGCCCTACCTGCTCTTCTCACTGCCGGCCGGTCTGCTCGCCGACCGGGTCGATCTGCGCCGGCTGATGATCTGCTGCGACCTGGGCCGGGCCGCGTTGCTGTCGTCGCTGCCGGTGGCCGCCCTGGTCGGGCAGCTCACCCTGGCCTTCCTGTACGCCGTCGTCGGGCTCTGCGGGGTGCTCACCGTGCTCTTCACGGTGGCCTACAAGAGCATCGTGCCGGCTCTGGTGCCGGTGGACCGGTTGGTCGAGGCGAACGCCCGGCTGACCGTCAGCCAGGACACCGCCGCGCTGGTCGGGCCGAGTGTCGGCGGTGCGTTGGCAGGTGTGGTCGGTGCCGCCCGGGCGTTCCTCGGCACCGCGCTGGCCTTCCTGCTCAGCGCGGTGGCGCTGGTGGCGGTCCGGCCGCCGGTGCGGGACCGTCCGGCCGTTGCCGACCGGGTGCCGGCGCGGGTCGCCCTCACCGAGGGGTTGCGCTTCGTCGGCCGCCGACCGATCTTGCGCAGCATCCTCGCCTGCACCGCCACGTCGAACTTCTTCGCCATCGGCACCAGCGCGCTGGAGGTCAGCTACCTGGTACGGGAGCTACGGGCCGGCCCGGCAACCGTCGGGCTTGTCTTCTCCCTGGGGGCGGTCGGTGGGCTGGTCACCGGCGCGCTGGCCGACCGGCTGTCCCGCCGGATCGGCACGGCCCGGGTGATCTGGATGTCGATGGTGACGCCGGGCCCGCTCTACCTGCTGGTGCCGTTGGCCCGGCCCGGCTGGGGGTTGGCGCTCTACGTCGTCGGCCTGGCCGCGTTCTCCGCCAACGCGGTGCTCTTCAACGTGTCGATCCTGTCGTACCGGCAGCGGATCACTCCGCCGGAGCTGCTCGGTCGGGTGAACGCCGCGTTCCTGTGGGTCTGCTTCGGAGTGGTGCCGTTGGGGGCGCTGGCCGGCGGGGTGCTCGGTAGCCAGTGGGGGCTGCGACCGGCGCTCGTGGTCTGTGCCCTCGGCACCTGGAGCGCCGCACTGTTCGTGGTGCTGTCTCCACTGCGGACCATGCGCGACCTCTCGCCGACCTGACAGCATCCGGGCGGGACGGTCGGGTCTTCCGTCCGACAGCGCCACCCCGTACGGTTTCCGACGGACACCGGCGGGTTCTCCGTCGACGATCACGGAGGTGTGCCCGTGCACGGGCGGATCTGGTGGGCCGGCGTGGGCGTGCTGTTGACCACGGGCTGCGGTGCGGCAGAGGCCGACCCGGTACGGCTGCCGGCGGAGAAACCGGCCGCGGTGGAGGTGGAGGCCGCCTCGTCCGGCGGGGCGTGCCGACTGCTCGACTTCGCGGTGATCGAGGAACACACCGAGGTCCGCTTCGACGTGGCGGCGGCCAGTGACCGGGGAGACACCCGGACCTGCGTGGTGCGGGCCATCGACGCCACCTGGCCGGAGCTGACCCTGACGGTCACCGACACGTCGATCGACGTCTCCACCTTCACCGCCGACGTGCTGCCCGCCGGGGCGACGAAGGTGACGAAGCTGGGTCAGGTCGCCTACCGGCGGACCGGTGCGAAGGCCGCGAAGCACGGTCCGACGGCCGAGGTGGGCTGGCTGGCCGCCGAGGACCGGCTTGCCATGCTCCGCTGGACCTGCCCGCCGGACGACGACCGGGCCACCGCCGGTGAGGTGGCCGTCCGGCTGGTCGACCTGGCGAGGAAGCTCGACACCAGGGCGCTGTGACGCCGGCCCGGCACCCGCGAAGGCCGGCACCGGGCCGGTGCGCGGCGGACGAAGACCCTCGCGGGTCAGGGCGCGGCGAACCAGGCCCTTCGCGGGTCAGTGGGCGGCGACGAAGACCCGGGAGGCGACCTCGCGGGGCAGCCGGACCCGTTCGCCCGAGCGGTCGATGAAGACCCCGTCGCGCTCCTGGGCGACGGTGACCGTGGCACCCGGGTCCACCCCGGCGGCGTGCAGTTGACGCAGCACGTCGGCGTCGGTCTGCACGCTCTCGCAGATCCGCCGGACCACCACCGGGCCGGTCAGCCCGGGGAAGGCGAGGTTCCGTTCACCCTCGACGGTGTCGGTGGCCTCGGCCTCCGGTGAGCCCAGCTCCTCCAGGCCCGGGATCGGGTTGCCGTACGGCGAGCGGGTGGGGCGGTTGAGCAGGTCGTAGACCCGCTTCTCCACCGCGTCGCTCATCACGTGCTCCCACCGGCAGGCCTCCTCGTGGGCCTCCTCGTAGGGCATCCCGATCACGTTGACGAGCAGCAGTTCGGCGAGCCGGTGCTTGCGCATCACCGACACCGCGCTGCCCCGGCCCAGCGCGGTGAGCGCCAGGTGCCGGTCGCCCTCGACGGTGAGCAGCCCGTCACGTTCCATCCGGGCCACGGTCTGGCTGACGGTCGGCCCGCTCTGCCGCAACCGCTCGGCGATCCGGGCACGCAACGGCGGCACCCCCTCCTCTTCGAGTTCGAGGATGGTGCGCAGGTACATCTCGGTCGTGTCGACCAGGTCATGCTTCACGTCAGCGGCCTCCCGGTGGTCGATGCTACCCCGGCGCACGAAGATCGACCTGCGCCGAATCGCGAGGTCGGTCCCCCGATGGTGTTGACTGGACGCCATGTCCGGTACCGATGACCCGTTGATCGAGCCGGACCGGCTCGCCACCGAACTGGCCCGACCCGACCCGCCGACCCTGCTGGACGTCCGCTGGCGGCTGACCGGCCCACCCGGCCGCGCGGACTACACCGCCGGCCACCTGCCCGGGGCGGTCTTCGTGGACCTGGACACCGACCTGTGCGGCCCACCCGGCGCGGCGGGCCGGCATCCGCTGCCCGACCCGGCCGCGCTCCAGGTCGCGCTGCGGGCCGCCGGCGTCCGCACCGGTCATCCGGTGGTGGTGTACGACGGCGGCGACGGGATGTCCGCCGCCCGCGCCTGGTGGACGCTGCGCTGGGCCGGGCACCGGTCGGTGCGGGTGCTGGCCGGTGGCTGGCCGGCCTGGCTCGCCGCCGGGCTGCCCCGCGCCGTCGAGGTGCCCACCGTGTCGCCCGGCGACGTGACCGTCCGGCCGGGTGCGCTGCCGGTGCTGGACGCCGACGACGCGGCCCGGCTCGGGGCGGCCGACGACGGGGTGCTGCTGGACGTCCGGGCCGCGCCGCGCTACCGGGGCGAGACCGAGCCGGTCGACCCGGTCGCCGGGCACGTGCCGGGCGCTGTCAACCTGCCCGCCCCGGAGTACGTCACCGGGGGCCGCTTCCCGTCCGCCGAGGCGCTGCGGGACCGGTTCGCCGCCGCCGGGGTGCGCGCCGACCGGCCGGTGGGGGCGTACTGCGGCTCGGGGGTGACCGCCGCGCAGGCCGTGCTGGCGCTGCACCTGGCCGGCCGGCCGGACGCCGCGCTCTATGTCGGATCGTGGAGCGGCTGGGTCGCCGATCCGTCCCGCCCGGTGGCCACCGGCCCGACACCAGCGGGTTGACCAGCACGTGTGGTGGGCGACAGGTGACCTGCGTGCGACGATGACCCCATGTCGGACGACACGCTTGTGGTGTGGGACGAGTCCCTGCTCGACTACGACATGGGGGAGCACCCGCTCGACCCGGTCCGGGTCGAGCTGACCGTCGCGTTGGCCCGGGAGCTGGGCGTCCTGGACCGGCCCGGGGTGCGGTTGGTCAGGCCGGAGCCGGCCGACGACGCGACGTTGACCCGGGTGCACCTGCCCGACTACCTGGCGGCGGTACGGGCCGCACCCCGCGACCCGCTCTTCGCCGGCTACGGGTTGGGCACCTCGGACAATCCGGTCTTCGACGGGATGCACGAGTCCAGCGCGTTGATCGCCGGAGCGAGCGTGGCCGCCGCCGAGGCGGTCTGGCGGGGCGAGGCCCGCCGCGCGGTAAACGTGGCAGGTGGGTTGCACCACGCCATGCCCGACCGGGCCGCCGGGTTCTGCGTCTACAACGACCCGGCCGTGGCCATCGCCCGCCTGCTGAACCTGGGCGCCGAACGGGTCGCCTACGTCGACGTGGACGTGCACCACGGCGACGGTGTGCAGGAGGTGTTCTACCACGACCCCCGGGTGCTCACGGTGAGCCTGCACGAGACCCCGCTGGCGCTCTTCCCCGGCACCGGGTTCCCCGACGAGACCGGCGGCCCCGGGGCGCAGGGCAGCGCGGTGAACGTGCCGTTGCCACCGGGCACCGACGACGCCGGCTGGCAGCGCGCCTTCCACGCGATCGTGCCGTCTGTGCTGCGCGCGTTCCGACCGCAGATCCTGGTGACCCAGTGCGGTGCCGACGGGCACCGGAGCGACCCGCTGGCCGACCTGCACCTGTCGGTGGACGGGCAGCGGGCCACCTACCTGGCGTTGCGGGCGCTCGCCGACGAGCTGTGCGACGGCCGCTGGGTGGCCACCGGCGGCGGCGGGTATGCCCTGGTGGAGGTGGTGCCCCGGGCCTGGACGCATCTGCTGGCGGTGGCCGCCGGCGCCCCGATCGCCCCGGCCACCCTCACCCCGCCCGGCTGGCGGGCGCTGGCCGCCCGGCGGGTGCCCGGCCGGGACGTCCCGCTGCGGATGACCGACGACGTCGACCCGGAGCACCAGCCGTGGCAGCCGACCGGGGAGCCGAACTCGGTGGACCGGGCCGTGGCGGCCACCCGCAAGGCGGTGTTCCCGCTGCTCGGGCTGGACCCGTACGACCCGCGCGACTGAGCCGGGGACCTGGGGAGGGGCCGGACGTGGTGACCAGTGTGGACCAACCGGTGGACGTGCTGCTCAGCGACGGCAGCACCGTCGGCCTGCGCCCGATCCGGCCGCAGGACGCGCCGGAGATCGTGGCCATGCACGGGCGTTTCTCGGAACGCACCCGCTACCTGCGCTACTTTTCGCCGTACCCGCGGATTCCGGAACGGGACCTGCACCGGTTCGTCACCGTCGACCACCGGGACCGGGAGGCGTTCGTGGTGCTGGCCGGCGACCGGATCGTCGCCGTCGGCCGGTACGAGCGGCTGGGCCCGGCCGCCCCGGAAGCCGAGGTGGCATTCGTGGTGGAGGACGCCTACCAGGGGCGGGGGATCGGTTCGGTGCTGCTGGAGCACCTGGCCGACGCGGCCCGCCGGGCCGGCATCGGGCACTTCGTCGCCGAGGTGCTGCCCACCAACGGCGTGATGCTGCGGGTCTTCGCCGACTTCGGTTACCAGGTGCAGCGGCAGTTCGCCGACGGGGTGGTGCACCTGACCTTCCCGATCGCCCCGACCGAGGCGACCCTGGCGGTGCAGCGCGGCCGGGAACACCGGACCGAGGCCCGGTCCATCGCCCGGCTGTTGGCCCCGCGCGGGGTGGCCGTCTACGGGGCGAGCGCCAGCGGGCAGGGGGTCGGCGCGGCCGTCCTCGGGCACCTGCGTGACGGTGGTTACCCGGGGGTGATCGTGCCGGTGCACCCGAGCGCGCGTACGGTCGCCGGGCTGCCCGCGTACCCGTCGGCGGCCGACGCCGGGGTGGACGTCGACCTGGCGGTGGTTGCGGTGCCGCCCGACGCGACGCCTGCGGTGGTGGCCGACGCCGCCGCCGCCGGCGCGCACGGCCTGGTGGTCATCTCCGCAGGTTTCGCCGAGGCCGGGGCGGCGGGCGCGGCGGCCCAGCGGGCCCTGGTCCGGGCGGCGCACGCCGCCGGCATGCGGGTCGTCGGCCCGAACTGCCTGGGCATGGCCAACACCGACGAGCGGGTACGCCTCAACGCCACCCTGGCCCCGGTGCTGCCGGCCCCCGGTCGGGTGGGTTTCTTCAGCCAGTCCGGCGCGTTCGGGGTGGCGCTGCTGGCCGAGGCGCAGCGTCGCGGGCTGGGCCTGTCGAGTTTCGTGTCGGCCGGCAACCGGGCCGACGTCTCCGGCAACGACCTGCTCCAGTACTGGCAGGACGACCCCGGCACCGACGTGATCCTGCTCTACCTGGAGACCTTCGGCAATCCGCGCAAGTTCGCCCGGCTGGCCCGCCGGATCGGCCGGGACAAGCCGGTGGTGGCGTTGGCCTCGCTGGCCCGCCCGGTCGGCCCCGGAGCTGGCCCGGCGCTTGACGAGGCCGCCGTCAGCGCGCTGTTCGCCCAGTCCGGGGTGATCCGGGTGGACACCGTCGCCGAGCTGCTCGACGTCGGGGTGTTACTGGCCAACCAGCCGTTGCCGGGCGGCGACCGGGTCGGGGTGGTGGGCAACTCGTCGGCGCTGACCGGGCTGGCCGCCACCGCCTGCGCCGGGCAGGGCCTCACCGTCGCCGCCGGCTACCCCCGCGACGTCGGTCCGCACGCCGGTGCCGCCGAGTTCGCCGCCGCGCTGGCCGGGGCGGTCGCCGACGATCGCGTGGACGCGGTGGTGGCGGTCTTCGCCCCGCCGCTGCCGGGGCAGCTCACCGTCGAGGAGGCCGACTTCACCGCCGCCCTACCGGCGGCGCTGGGCGGTGGCAAACCGACGGTGGCGACCTTCCTCGCCGGCCGGGTGCCGGTCGGGCTGCCCGCGTACCCGAGTGTGGAGGAGGCGGTGCGCGCGCTGGGCCGGGTCAGCCGGTACGCCGGCTGGCTGCGCCGGGAGCCGGGTACGCCGCCCGAGCTGCCCCGGGTGGACCGGGTGGCCGGGCAGGCCGCGTTGCGCGGGGACGCCGCCGACCCGGCCGCGCTGCTCGCCGCGTACGGCGTCGAGGTGGTGGGGTCGGTGCCGGCCGGCACCGTCGACGAGGCGCTCGCCGCCGCCGGGCGGTGCGGTTGGCCGGTGGCGTTGAAGGCCGCCGCGCCCGGCCTGCGGCACCGCCTCGACCTGGGCGCCGTCCGCCTCGACCTGGCCGACCCGGTCGCGCTGCGCCGGGCGTACGCGGACCTGACGGCGGTCTTCGGCGCGGACGTGCTGGTCCAGCCGATGGTGCCGCCGGGGGTGGCCTGCGTGGTGGAGCTGCGCGAGGACCCGGCGTTCGGGCCGGTGGTCGGCTTCGGGCTGGGTGGTGTCGCCACCGAACTGCTCGGCGACCGGGCCTGGCGGGCGGTGCCGTTGACCGACCGGGACGCCGCCGAGCTGGTCGACGAGCCCCGGGCGGCACCGTTGCTGCGCGGGCACCGGGGTGCCGCGCCGGTGGACCGGGCGGCCCTGGCCGACCTGCTGCTGCGGGTGGGCAGACTCGCCGACGAGCAGCCCCGGGTGCGGTCGCTCACCCTCAACCCGGTGCTGGCCCGGCCGGACGGCGTCTCGGTGCTGCACGCCGCCGTGGGCGTCGGCGCGGCGGACGCCCGCCCGGACACCGGCCCACGCCGGCTCTGACCCGGGTGCCGCCGTGCCCAGGGCGCTTGCGCTGCCCCGGGTGCCGCCGCACCCCGTAGCTGCGCCGCACGGGTGCGGGCCCCCGGCGGTTCGCCGGGGGCCCGCACCGCACCGTCCCGCTCAGCAGGCGTACGCCTCCAGCCGCTGCGCCCGCTCCGGGTCGCGCAGCTTGAGCAGGGTGACCTTCTCGATCTGCCGGATCCGCTCCCGGGACAGGCCGAACTCCTTGCCGACCTCGTCGAGGGTGCGCTGCCGGCCGTCGTCCAGGCCGAACCGGAGCCGGATCACCGCCTGCTCCCGCTGGGAGAGGGTGGCCAGCACGATGCTCACCTCGTTGCGTAGTTCGCCGTTGGCGGTGGCGTCGCCGGGCTCGGTGCGCGGGTCCACCGAGGCGACGAAGTCGCCGAGCGCGCTCTCGCCGTCCTCGCCGACGGCCTGGTCGAGGCTGACCGGCTCCCGGTCGTACGAGATCAGCTCGATGACCTGGAACTCGGGGATCTCCATCGCCCGCGCCACCTCGGAGACGACGGGCTCGCGGCCCAGCTTGACCGAGAGCTCGCGGCGGACCCGGACCATCCGGTTGACCTGCTCGACCATGTGCACCGGGATGCGGATGGTGCGGGCCTGGTCGGCCATCGCCCGGGTGATCGCCTGCCGGATCCACCAGGTGGCGTACGTGGAGAACTTGTAACCCTTGGCGTAGTCGAACTTCTCGACCGCGCGGATCAGGCCGAGGTTGCCCTCCTGGATCAGGTCGAGGAAGGCCATCCCCCGCCCGGTGTACCGCTTGGCGATGCTGACCACCAGCCGCAGGTTCGCCTCCAGCAGGTGGTCCTTGGCGGCGCGGCCCTGCCGGGCGATCAGTGCGAGGTCTGCGTGCAGGTCATCGGAGACGGGGGTGCACGTCGACAGCTTCTCCTCGGCGAACAGCCCGGCCTCGATCCGTTTGGCCAGCTCGACCTCCTGGGCCGCGGTGAGCAGCTTCGTCCGGCCGATGCCGTTGAGGTAGGCCCGGACCAGGTCGGTGGAGACCCCGCGCTCGTCGGTGGCGTCCAGGTCGGTGAGGGCGTCGGTGCCGTGCTCGGCGTCGATGGTGGTGGCCGGGCGCGTCTGGTTATCGATCATCTGCAGGGCCATCTCTGTGTCTCCCCGTCTCCGCTTTCCGTGTCGCGTACCGGCGCCATCGGCTCCGGTGATGAACAGCTTTCCAATCAGGGCGTGAAACGGGGGTGAGGCGATCGGGGACCCGACAGCAATCCGGTCGGATGCGGGGTGTCGGCCGAAGTGGGTCTTGCCAGGTCCGGCTACCGTGCCAGCGGTCGGCCACCGGGGTCGGCAATGCGACAGGCAATGGAGGACGTGGTGGTCTTCAAGCGGCTCATGCAGTCGATGGGGGTGGGCGGTCCGTCGGTGGAGACCGTGCTCGCCAACCCGAACTGCCGTCCGGGCGGGGTGCTGGAGGGGCGGGTGCACGTGGCGGGCGGCGACCACGCCACCGACATCGAGTACGTGGCGCTCGGCCTGCTCACCCGGGTCGAGGTGGAGGGCGCCGACTCCGAGTACGAGACCACGCAGGAGTTCGCCAGGCAGCAGATCACCGGGCGGTTCCGGCTGGAGGCCGGGCAGCGGTACGACATCCCGTTCCGGTTCGCCGTGCCGTGGGAGACCCCGCTGACCGACCTGTACGGCCAGCGGCTGCACGGGATGACGATGGGGCTGCGTACCGAGTTGGAGGTGGCCCGCGCGGTCGACAAGGGTGACCTGGACGCGGTCTCGGTGCACCCGCTGCCGGCCCAGGAGCGGCTGCTGGAGGCGCTGCTGCGGCTGGGCTTCCGGTTCGCCCGCGCCGACGTCGAGCGCGGCCACATCTACGGCGTACGGCAGGGTCTGCCGTTCTACCAGGAGATCGAGTTCTACCCGGCCCCGCAGTACGCCGGGGCGATCAACCAGCTGGAGGTCACCTTCGTCACCGACCCGCACCAGGTGCAGGTGGTGCTGGAGATGGACAAACGGGGTGGCCTGTTCACCGAGGGCCGGGACGCCTTCGGCCGGTTCACCGTCGACCACGCCACCGCCGACCGCACCGACTGGGCCGCCCAACTCGACGGCTGGCTCCGCCAGTCCCTCCACCGCCGCGGCCTCTTCACCTGACCTC
>NZ_JBTMMT010000085.1:0-22775 GCF_055517075.1 Micromonospora sp. DSM 43699 | reverse complement strand
GGGTTAGGGGTGGAGGTTCAGGCGGAGGAGGAGGTCCAGCAGGGCGAAGGCGAAGAGGGCGATGCCGACGAAGCCGTTGGCGGTGAAGAAGGCCCGGTTGACCTTGCTGAGGTCGGTCGGAGTGACCACCAGGTGCTGGTAGCCGAAGGCGACAGCGGTGAGCGCCAGCCCGATCCACCAGGGCCAGCCGTAACCGACAAGCGTGCCGAACCAGATGAACAGGGCGAACGTCACCACGTGCGCCACGGTGGAGGCGTGCAGGGCGAAGCGCCGCCCGTAGCGGGCGGGGACGCTGCGTACCCCGATCCGCCGGTCGACCTCGTCGTCCTGGCAGGCGTAGATCAGGTCGAAGCCGCCGATCCACAGGCCGACGGCCGCACCGAGCAGCCAGGCCGGCCAGGAGCCGGCGAAGGTGCCGGTGACGGCGAGCCAGGCGCCGACCGGGCCGACCGCCTGGGCGATCGCCAGGATGGCGTGCGGCCAGTCGGTGAACCGCTTGCCGTAGGGGTAGACGACAAGTGGGATCACGGCGAGCGGGGCGAGCACCAGGCAGAGAGGGTTGAGCAGGGCGGCGGCGGCGAGGAACACCACCAGCGCGACGGCCGCGCCCGTCCAGGCCGTCCGCACGCTCACCGCCCCGGTGACCAGTTCCCGCCCGGCGGTACGCGGGTTCCGCGCGTCGATCCGTCGGTCGAGGATCCGGTTGGCGGCCATGGCGAACGTCCGTGCCCCCACCATCGCCACGGTGATCAGCAGCAGGTCGAGCCAACGCACCCGACCGCCGTCGACCTGCATCGCGGTCAGCGCCGACAGGTAGGCGAACGGCAGCGCGAAGACGGAATGCTCGATCGCGACGAGCCGGAGGAAGGACTTGACCCGGCCGGGACGGGCGGCCGGCGTGACGGCGGTGGCCATCAGATGCCGTACTCCTTCCAGCGCTTGTCGACCAGGGAGGTGACCTCCGGTGACATGGTCATCTCCTCCGGCCAGCCCCGGGTGTAGCCCTCGGTGGGCAGCTTGCGGGTCGCGTCGACGCCCACCTTGCCGCCCCAGAACTGCTGGTAGGACGAGTGGTCGAGGTGGTCCACCGGCCCCTCGGTGAGCAGCAGGTCGCGGGCGTAGTCGACGTTGCCGAAGGCCCGGAAGGCGACCTCGTGGTAGTCGTGCACGTCGCAGTCGGAGTCGACGATCACGATCAGCTTGGTCAGCGACATCAGGTGCGCGCCCCAGATCGCGTTCATCACCTTCTGCGCGTGCTTCGGGTAGCGCTTGCGGATCGACACGATGGCGCAGTTGTGGAACACCCCGGCGGCCGGCAGGTCGTAGTCGACGATGTCCGGGATCATCAGCTTGAGCAGCGGTTGGAAGATCCGCTCGGTGGCCTTGCCGAGGCCGTGGTCCTCCTGTGGCGGCTTGGAGGTGACGATCGAGTGGTAGACCGGGTTGCGCTGCATGGTCATCGTCTCGATGTGCAGCACCGGGAACGGCTCGACCGGGGTGTAGAAGCCGGTGTGGTCGCCGAACGGTCCCTCGGGCAGCCGCTCGCCGGGCTCCAGGTAGCCCTCCAGCACGATCTGCGCGTGCGCCGGCACCTGCAACGGCACGGTCAGGCAGTCGACCATCTCGACCCGCTCGCCGCGCAGGAACCCGGCGAACAGGTATTCGTCGATGTCACCGGGGAGCGGCGCGGAGGCGGCGTAGCTGACCACCGGGTCGCAGCCGATGGCGATGGCGACCGGCAGCCGCTGGCCGAGCCGTTCGGCGACCGCGTGGTGGGCGGTGGAGTCCTTGTGGATCTGCCAGTGCATGCCGAGGGTGTTGCGGGAGTGCTGCTGGAGCCGGTAGAGACCGAGGTTGCGCTTGCCCGTCTCCGGGTGCTTGGTGTGGGTCAGCCCGTAGTTGTGGAAGATGCCGCCGTCGTCGGGCCAGACCTGGAGGCCGGGCAGCCGTCCCAGGTCGACGTCGTCGCCGGAGTAGACCACCTCCTGGCAGGGGGCGGTCTTCACCTTGCGCGGCGGCACCGACTTGAGCTGCATGACCTTGCCCAGGCCCTCGCGGATGCCGGACCAGCCGACCGGCAGCTCCGGCTTGATCAACGCGCCGATCCGGTCGCCGATCTCGTCCAGCGACCCGACGCCGAGCGCCATCGCCATCCGCTTCTCGGTGCCGAACAGGTTGATCGCCACCGGCATCTCGCCCCGGGTGGGCCGCTCGAAGAGCAGCGCCGGCCCGCCGGCCCGGACCGTCCGGGTGACCACCTCGCTGATCTCCAGCGTGGGGTCCACCGGGACGGTCACCCGCCGCAGCTCGCCCGCGCGCTCCAGCGCCGCGAGGAAGTCCTTGAGATCGGTGTACGGGAAGCCACGTGCCGCCATACGGCCAGTCTCCCGCACCCCGGGCGGCACCGCCCACGCCGGGTCGCCCCGCGCGGTGTGCGTCTCCCCACCCCGATGAGTGCGCCTCCCCGCCCGGGTGGATGGCGGCCTTGGTCAGAGATCTTGGCAGGAAATGGCCCCATATGGGGCCATTTCCTGCCAAGATCTCGGCGAGCGTCTCCACACGGGCAGGTGCGTCTCTCCGACCGACGGCTGCTCGTTGGACGGGTGACGGTGGGGCAGGTGGCCGGGCCGTCGACGTCGGAACGGGGGCAGGGATGGACGACGGACGGGTTCCGGTGGGGTTCACCGAGCAGCGGGCCCAGGTCGGCGAGGTGGCGATCAACTACGTCCGGGGCGGCCGGGGGCCGACGCTGGTGCTGCTGCACGGCTATCCGCAGTGCTGGCGGATGTGGCGGGGGCTGCTGCCGGAGCTGGCCGCCTCGTACCAGGTGGTCGCCCCCGACCTGCGCGGCTTCGGCGACAGCGACGCCCCGCCCGAGGGATACGACAAGAAGACCGTCGCCGCCGACCTGCACGGGCTGCTGACCGGCCTCGGCCTGGCCGACGACATCCGGCTGGTCGGTCACGACGTGGGCACCATGGTCGCGTACGCCTACGCCGCCGCCCACCCCGACACGGTGTCCCGGCTCGTGCTGACCGAGGCGCCGATTCCGGACGAGAGCATCTACGCGTTCCCCGCCCTGAGCACGGCCGGGCCGGCGGTGTGGAACTTCGGCTTCTTCAACGTCACCAACGGCCTGCCGGAGGAGCTGGTCGCCGGCCGGGAGGCACGCTGGGTGGACCGCTTCACCGACTCGATCATGGTGCACAAGGGCAGCATCGGCCCGGACGACATCGAGGAGTACGCCCGGCACCTGACCGACCCGGCGCACCTGCGGGCCAGCTTCGACTATTTCCGGGCCTTCGCGCAGGACGTCGCGGACAACACGGCGTACCGGAAGAACCCGTTGCCGATGCCGGTGCTGGCCGTCGGCGCGGCGGCCAGCCTCGGCGGACAGGTCGCCGACCAGGTACGCCGCTACGCCCGCACGGTCGACGGCCAGGTGGTCGCCGACTGCGGCCACTGGCTGTTCGAGGAGCGCCCCGCCGCGCTGACCGCCCTGCTGCTCCCCTTCTTACGCGACTGACACCGGAGCCGGTGCCGGCGAGGTCGACCGGCATCTCGGGCGCGCAGCGGTGACGCCTCGCCGGCGGTCATGCCGCGTCGGCCCGGCCTTCGCGGTGGCGAGCGGTGACGACGCGGCGCAGCACGTCGAGGGCGTGTTCGGCTTCGTCGTGACTCACCGGCGCGGTGCGGACGGTGACGTATCCGCTCAGGGCGTCGCGGATCACATCGGAGCGGCGGCTTGCGGTCTGCTCGGCGAGGCGGTCAAGTTGCTTCACGAGCTCCACTGGTAGCCGGGTGCTGACCAGCACCATCGGTGTCTCAGGCGCAACCCCGGAGGCCGGCGTTGCCGTCATGGACCTGATGACCGGCACCAGGCTGTCGGTGTGCTGGAACCATGCCACGACCTCGTCTTTGGTCATCCGGTCGAAGTCCGGCTCGGTCATAGGACTCGCCTCCTCCACTCGTCGAGGTCTGCGCCACGTAGGGCACGAGCCCCGATGATCTTGTATGTGTTCGTGGCACCGATGCGGTCACACAGTGCGGCGACCACTCGACCACTCGACCACTGTCGGCCATGCCCATGATGATGAGCAGCAGATCCCCGAGAGTGCGCTCGTGGCGTAGGCCCGACGGGGCGTACAACGCCTGAGTCGTCTCGTCCACACCGACGCCGTTGCGGCTGGCGTTGTCCAGACCCTCGTCGGTCCAGACGTACTCGCGTTCACGCACTCCGCAAGCGTAACACGTCGTAATACGCCGGGATTCGACGGAGCAGACTGCCGCCGGGGGTCAGCGGGTACGGGCGAGCGCGACGAAGGACCGCCAGGCTGCCGGGGTGAAGCTCAGCACGCCGCCGGCGCGGTCCTTGCTGTCGCGGACGGCGACCAGCCCGGGAAGGTTGTCGGCCACCTCGACGCAGTTGCCGCCGTTGGTGCTGCTCCGGGTGCTGGTGCGCCACCGCGCGCCGGTCAGCTCCATGACTTCGCCACCTCCGTCAACAGATCGATCGACTGCTGGAGCGGCAGCGCCTCCCCCTGGATCGACTCCCAGGCCGACCGGACCGCCAGCACGTCCCCGGTGTGGTCGATCACCTGACCCTTGAGCTGATCGTCCAGATAGACGACATCCTCTCCGGTGGGCAGCGGAGCCAGCACGAAGGCCCCGGCGACACCGGGATACGCGCCGACCGAGGCGGGCACGATGTGCAGCCGGACCCGGGTGTGCTCGGTGGCGACCTTCACCAGCCGCAACAGTTGCTCGCGCATCACCACCGGCCCGCCGACCGGGCGGCGTAACACATGTTCGTCGAGCACCGCGACGAGCTGCGGCGGTCGTTCCCCGGTCAGCACCGCCTGCCGGGCCAACCGCGCCTCGGCCCGCTGCTCCACCTCCGGCTCGTCGAAGAGGCCGACGCTGCGGAACAGCGCGCGGGCATAGGCGGCCGTCTGGAGCAACCCCGGCACCACAATGGGTTCGAACGACCGGAGCACGGTGGCCTGCCGCTCGTTGGCCTCCCATTCCCGCATCCACTGCGGCGACCCGAGGCGGGCCAGCATCCGGGCGAACGCGCCGCCGGTGTCGAGCGCCACGTCGACCCGCTCCCAGAAGTCGGGCGGCGGCTTCCGCGCGCCGGTCTCGACCATCGCCACTGTGGACGGCGAGTAGTTTGACCGTCCTGGCCAGCTCCTCCTGGGTCATCTTGCGGGCGGCCCGCCGATGACCTGGGCTTCCGGTCAGCCGTGGCGCAGAACCACACTCAGTCATGCGCACCCGGCAGCAGGCGCCCCTTCCCCGCCGAACCTGCCCAGGGCGGCGTTTCCGATCAGGCCGCCGGCTCCCAGGCGTAACCGGCCAGGGGCGGGTCGAGCGGGGCGCGGGTGAGCCGGTTGGCCAGGGTCGAGATGGTGTACGTCCCGACCCCGAGCACCACGTCCAGGGCGTGCCGGGGGCGGTAGCCGGCGTCGAGGAAGGCGGTCAGCTCGTCGTCCGGCACGTCACCGGCGTGGTCGAGGACGGCGAGGGTGAACCGGCGCAGCGCCGCCAGCCGGGGTTCGGGCAGCTCGCTGCCGTCGCGCAGCGCGGCGATCAGTTCAGCGGCGGCACCCAGCCGGTGCAGCGTCGCGGTGTGCATCGCCAGGCAGAGGTGGCACCGGTTGCGGGTGGCCACCGTCAGCACGACCACCTCCCGCTCGACAGGTGCGAGGTCGGTGGCCTCGAAGGTGGCGGAGGCCGTCAGGAACCCCTTGAGCAGTTCCGGGGATTCGGCCATCAGGCCGACCGCGCCGGGCAGGTGGCCGAGTTTGCGGTGCACGCCGGCCATGGTCGGCCGGGCGGCGTCGGGCGCGGTGTCGAGGGTGTGGGTGGTGAAGCCGGGTCGGGACATGGCGGTACCCCTCACGTAAGCTAGTCAACGTGGTTGTCGAAACAGTAAACCAGATTGTCGAACGTGTCGACGGCTGACCCCGAGCGCCCCGGCTTCGTGCTGCCCCTGCTGCTGCTCGCCGGGTTCCGCAGCCTCATCGACGAACTGCACGCCGAGTTGGCCCGGCAGGGCCACCCCGAGCTGCGGCCGGCGCACGGCTTCGTGCTCCAGGCCGTCGGGGTCGACGGCACCACCGCGTCCGAGCTGGGGCACCGCCTGGGCGTCTCGAAGCAGGCCGCCGGAAAGACCGTCGACCGGCTGGTCGCCCTCGGCTACCTGGAACGCGCCGACGACCCGGCCGACGCCCGCCGCAAACTGGTCCGGATGACGGAGAAGGGTGTCGACGGGCTACGTCGGTCGGCGGTGCTCTTCGACGCGCTGCGGGAGCGCTGGGTGACGCGGATCGGCGCGGAGCGGGTGGCCGCCCTGGAGGACGACCTGCGCGCGGTCACCCCGCCGGATTCCTTCCGCCTCGACGTCCCCGGTTGGTTCGGCACCTGACCACTCCAGAGCCAACCAGCGACGATCCGGGCGCGGGAGCGGCCCGGTTTGGGTCAGGCGGTTCGCGGTGGTGCCGTGCTGGCCCGTGTCACCAGCCGGTTCGGCACCAGGCTGGTACCGGGCTCGACGGGCTGGTTGCGGATCTGTCGCAGCGCGGTCTCGACGCATCTGCGGCCTACTTCGGCGAAGTCCTGATGGATCGTGGTCAGTGGTGGGATGAACGAGGCGCTGTCCGGGATGTCGTCGAAGCCGATCACGCTGATGTCGCGGGGAACGATCCGTTGCTTCTCGTGCAACGCCCGCAGCACGCCGAGGGCCATCTGGTCGTTGCCGGCGAAGACCGCGGTGCACGACGCCTCGTCTGCCAGCAGGAGGCCGGCGCGGTAGCCGGATTCGGCCGACCAGTCGCCGCGATACATCGACGGTACGGGCCGACCCGCCCCTTCAAGCACGCAGCGCCACGCCGTCGCCCGACGCCCGGCGGCGAAGGACTCCGGCGGCCCGGCGACGTGCCAGACGGTGTGGTGGCCGAGGTCGAGCAGGTGTTGGACGGCCTGCCGCGCACCGTCGGCCTGATCGGTGTCCACCACGCTGTAACGGTCGCCGGCATCGGAGTCGACGACCACGACATGCACCCCTGGCGGGAGGACGAACATCGCGGCGTCGAGCAGATGCACCTCCATCACCACGATGACGGCGTCCACCGCCAACTCGCCCAGTCGGGTGAACGCGCCCAGCACGCCGTGCTGGGTGGGTGTCGCCACGGGCATGAGCGTGATCACGTAACCTGCCCGGCTGGCGTGGGTGGCGATCGCCTCGAGCAGCCGGCTGTTTCCCGTGGTGGACAGCGTGAAGATGATGACGCCGATGGTGCGGAACTCGCCGTTCTTCAGCGCCCGGGCCGCGCTGTTGGGCCGGTAGCCCAACTGCTGCATCGCCGCGAGAACCTGTTGGCGGGTGGACGCGACAACCCCGGGATGGCCGGTGGAGACGCGGGATACCGTCTGCGCGGAGACCCCGGCCGCTCGGGCCACGTCCGCCATCGACACGCGCCGGTGGCGTCGGGTGATGCCTGACGATCCTGCGAGGGCCCGCGGCACACCGTCCGGCGATGCTGGGATCATCGCTACGGTGCTCCTTTCGCAGCCCGGCGGGCTGTTGAACGACACGATAAAGCAGCTATCGGTTCTTGACGCCATCCGAGAGAGACGTCGGAGGGATCCGGAACGCCTCGTTCCGGATCCCTCCGACGTCAGGTTGGTGTCAGCCGCGGGTCCACCGCTGGTTGGCGCCTCCGTTGCAGGTCCACATGTTCACCGCTGAACCGTTCGCGGTCGCGTTGTTGGCGACGTCCAGGCACAGCCCGGACTGGACTCCCACCACTGTGTTGTTGGTGAGGGTCCACTGCTGGTTGGCACCGCTGCCGCAGTCCCCGAGGACCGCCGTGGCACCCGGCGTCGTGCTCTGACCGGAGACGCCCAGGCACTTGCCGAGCGACTGCAACTGGCGGGTGGAGGCGTTGTACGTCCACTGCTGGTTGGCCCCGGTGTGGCAGTCCCACAGCGCCGGCCTGGTCCCGTTTGCGGAGTTGCTGTTCGGCACGTCGAGGCAACGACCCGACTGAGCGCCGATCAGCCTCGCCGTCGTCGTCCCCGTGGTCGGGACCGGTGTCGTCGGCACGACGCCGCCCAGGTCGATGGTGCTGTACGTGACGGAGTTGACGGTGCTGCCGTTGTAGCCGCCGCTGAGCACCACCAGGCTGTGGCCGTCGGCCAGCGGAACCATGCCGCGGCTGTACCCGCCGGCGACCTTGGAATCGACACGGGTCCAGGCGTTCGCGGCACCGCCCTGGGTGTTGACGAACACGTCGGTTGTGCTTTGCGCACTGACGACGAGGGTGCCGTTGGAGCCGCCGGTGGGAAGCCAGGTGATGTACGGGTTCCAGAAGGCGGTGTGGCCGTCGGTCGACCTCAGGACCTGGCCGGTGACTGAGCCGAACGCCTCGGGGTTGGAGGAGATCTTGTAATAGACCGCGAGGTTTCCCGCCGGCGAGCCCCCGTACTCGTACGTCATCACGTAGTTGCCGTTCGGCAGCTTCGCAACTGTCGACATGCCGGGTCGGTCGCTCTGGGTGGAGGTCGCCACGTCGTCGACGACGGGGCCCCAGTTGACGCCGTCCGTGCTGACCTGGTGCACCAGCTTCTGGCTGTGGCTGCTGTCTCGCTCGTCGGAGTAGTAGACGATGAGTTTGTTGCCGTTGACCAGGAAGAAGGGTTCCCAGACCGGTCTGCCCGCGCCGTTGGCGATGGTCTTGACGAAGGTCCAGCTCTGCCCTTGGTTCGTGCTGGCGTACATGTCGATCTTGAACCCGGAGCGGTTACTGGGGACGGAGTCGCCGGCGGCCAGGATGGTCCCGGCGGGGAAGCTGCCGATCGCGGTGGGCAGTTCGAACAGCTGTGGCTGCCAGCGCATGCCCCAGCCGTTCTGCGTGTCGGCGACTTCTGAGATCTTGGTCCAGGAGTTGCCGGTGTCGGTGCTGCGGTAGATCGGGAAGACGGGCTTGCCGGTGGTGTACTGCTCGAAGGTGGCGAGCATGGTGCCGTTGGACGACCCGCTGTGCTCCAGCCGGATTCCCCTGGGGTAGAGCGTGCCGGGGGCGGGGGTGCCGGACGGCGGGGTGTACATGGTCTGCGAGGAGCGGGTGATGGCCTCGCTCACTGTGGGGAGGAGGACCGTGCCGACCGCTGCGACCAGGGCGAGCAGCAGGAGCAGGACAAGGAGGGGGAAGGGACGGGAAAGCGGGGCGGCGCCGGATCTGGCGCCTGTCTGCTTCGGGAACATGTGCGGCTCCAATAGCGGGGGAACGAGGTCTCGTCCGGGTCCGCCGCGTCGGGAGTGACCTGGTGGCGGTACGGCGGAGTTCAGGGAACTGTCAGCCGGGCGAGTTGGTGTCCAGCGGCTGGTCGTTGTCCTCTCTCCTCGCGGACGGGTCGGCCAGGGGTCAAGGCGTCTCCCCCGCCGGCCGTCAACGTCGACCACGTCACCCTTGTCGATGTTTACGTAAACATCGACAAGGGTCGCAGCCCCATCCGGACGCCGCAGTCGAAGCTGATGCCCGATTTAAGCACTAAATTGTTTACGCAAACATCGTTCGGCGATGATGTCACCAGCCTTATGGGGCGTCAAGGTGTCGGCCAATGGGAAGGCACCACGACCACCACCTACCGCTGGCGGTCGGTACCGCTGACCGGCTTCGGGAGGGGAGACGTTCTGCCGGCCAAGGGGCATCGACACACCTGGTCCTCCGGTAGAGGATGGGACGCATGGACGACGCGTACACGGTGGGCGATCCCGACGGCCTCTCCCCGCTGCTGCGGGAGATCCGCGACGCGGTGGCCCGGGAGCTGCACGCCCAGCTCGCCCTGCGGGCCGAGCGCCTCGAACTGGCCGACGTGCCCGAGGTCGCCTACCAGGTGACCCTCGGCGTCGACCGGGTGCTCACCGGCCGGCTCAGTTCACCCCGGCGTACGAGTGCAGGCCGGTGAAGAAGAAGTTCACCCCGAACAGGTTCATCAGCACGGTCAGGAAACCGAGCACCGCGATCCAGGTCGCCACGTTGCGCTTCACGCTGGGCGTGGCGCGGGCGTGCAGGTAACCGGCGTAGACCACCCAGGAGATGAACGCCCAGGTCTCCTTCGGGTCCCAGCCCCAGGCCCGGCCCCAGGCCGCCTCGGCCCAGATCGCGCCCGCGATCACCGCGAACGTGAAGATCGGGAACGCGAAGGCGTGCAGGGCGAAGGTCAGCCGCTCCAGGTCGGCCGCCCCGGGCAGCCGTCGGGCCAGCGTGTACGGGAAGCTGCGCCGCCCCTGCTCGTAGCCGTTGCGCAGCAGGAACGACACCGCCGGCACCACGCCCAGCAGGAAGATGCCGGAGGAGAAGACGATCGTCGACACGTGGATGATGAACCAGTACGACTGGAGCGCCGGCATCAGCGGCACCACCTGGACGTAGAGCTTCAGCTCGGCGAAGGCCAGCAGCAGCACCATGACCAGTGTGAGGAACAGCCCGAGCCGGCGCAGAGCCGGCCGCTTCCAGAGCACCACGAGCCAGGCGGCGGTCCCGATCCAGGTGACCGTCAGCACGAACTCGTACATGTTGCCCCAGGGCATCCGGTCGGCCGCGATCCCCCGGGTGACCAGCGCGCCCAGGTGCAGCGCGGCGGCGAGCACGGTCAGCCCGGCGGCGATCCGCCCGGCCAGTCTGGCCCGCCCGGCCGAACGACTCGGCCGGATCGACGGCGGCGTGGCCCCGACGGGTGGGGCCCCGGCCGCATCGCCCGCCACCGGCCCGTCGACCTTGTCGACGCCCGCGCCACCGGCACCCGCGGCGCCCACCGCACCGACGCCCGCGCCGACCAGCTCGCGGGCCGGCGCTACCCGGGCCGCCACCGCGCGGACGTTGCCCAGGGCGTACTCGACGGCGTGGCTGATCATCGCGACCAGGTACACCAGGATCGCGAACGTCACCAACTGGTCGGAGACTGCGGACATCACTCGACTCCCTCTCGCGCCCGCCGGTCGGGCCGCCCGTCGTCGCGTACCGCGGCGACGAGAGACGCGAACTCCTCGGCGAACCCCGGATGCTCGGTGCGCGGCAGCCCACCGGCCGCCACCAAACTACTACCGCTCGTCGGAGATCCACTGTCGGGGGGCGTCACCCGGAACCAGACCCGCCGCCGCCGACCGAACAGCGAGCCCATCAGCCCGGCCAGCAGCACCACGCAGGCGCCCAGCATCAGCTTCTCGCCCGGGTCGTGCCGGACGGAGAGGGTGACGTACCGCTTGGTGCCGAGGAACTCCAGTTTGCTGCCGTCGTCCAGGGTCCACGTCTCGCCCGGGGCGAGCTTGCGGTTGCCGACCTGCTTGAGCTTGCCGTTGGTCACCTGCCGCTGGTCGAGTTGGTAGACCGAGCCGGGGATGCCCGCGTCCAGCCCCAGGTTGCCCCGGTAGGCGGCCAGCACCACGGCCGGGTTGCGCTCCTCGGGGAACCGCGACGACGCGAACGGCGCGGTGTCCGGGGCGGTCGGCAGGTAGAGCCCCTCGAAGGCGACCTGCTGGTTCGCGTCCCGCCGGCCGGTCGCCGGGTCGACGTTCGCGTCCGGGAAGGCGGCCACCCCCTCGCTTGTGAGGTTGGCGTCGCCGCTGGTCAGGAACGGCTCCGTGCTGGTCTGGCTGCGGCCGTACCGGTCGGTGTACTTCAGGATCGGGGCGTAGCCGTGGCCCAGCAGGTAGACGTTGGCCGAACCGAGCCGCAGCGGCGAGTTGACCGAGAAGTCGGCGGTGCGCCGGTCCGACCCGTCCGGCCGGTCGACGGTCACCGTCGCGCGGTAGCTCTCCGGCTGACCGGACGGCAGGAACCGGGCGTCGAAATCGTCGAGGGTCAGGCAGAACGGTGGCAGGTCGGCGCTGTCGACGCGCGGGCCGAGCTTCACCTCGGCGTACTGCTGGCGGGTGTTGCAGAAGCTCGCGTCGGCGACCAGCAGGCGGTTGCCGTGCCAGCCGTACCACGAGCCGAGCGCGACCCCGATCAGGACGGCGACCAGCGAGGTGTGGAACAGCAGGTTGCCGGTCTCCTTGAGGTAGCCCTTCTCGGCGGAGACCTCGTTGCCGCGCACCTGCACCCGCCAGCGGCGGCGGCGCAGCACGGCGGCGATGGCCGCCGGGTCGGCGGCGGCCGGCGCCTCCAGCACGGTGTGCTGCGGCAGCCGGTCCAGCCGCTTCGGCGCGGCCGGCGGCCGGGACCGCAGCGCCCGCAGGTGGTCGCGCATCCGGGGCAGGACGCAGCCCACCAGCGAGGTGAACAGCAGCAGGTAGATGGCGGAGAACCAGACCGAGCCGAACACCTCGAACGCGCCGATCCGGTCGAGCTGCGGGGCCAGCTCGGGGTGCTCGACGAAGTACCTGTCGACGTTCTCCGGGTTGACCCCACGCTGCGGCAGCACCGAGCCGGGAATCGCGGCGACCGCGAGCAGGAACAACAGGATCAACGCGGTACGCATGCTGGTGAGCTGCCGCCACGAGTTGCGCAGCAGGGCGAGCAGCGGATTCGGCCGACGGCGGGGCGCCTCGGCGGGTGGGCTGGTCGGCCGGTCGTCGACTGTCGTCATCAGATGCTCACCTCGCCGGGGCCCACCGTCGTCTGCAACCAGATCACGAAGTTCTGCCAGCCGCCTGTGACAAGCGCCAGGCCGATCAGGATCAGCAGCACCCCGCCGATCCGGGTGACCCACCGGCTGTTGCGCCGGACCGCCCGGAACACCCCGAGCAGCCGGTGGAAGCCCAACCCGAAGACCACGAACGGCAACCCCAACCCCAGGCAGTACGCCACCGCCAGCACCACGGCCCGGTCGGTCTGCCCACCGGTGGCGGCCATCCCGAGCACCGCACCCAGCGTCGGACCGGTGCACGGCATCCAGCTCAGCGCGAACACCGCGCCGAGCACCGGCGCACCGAGCAGCCCGGCGGCGGGCAGCCGGCGGATGCGCAGTTCCCGCTGCATGCCGGGGAGCACGCCCAGGTAGCTCAGCCCGAGCAGGACGATCAGCGCGCCGATGACCACCTGGAAGGTGCGCTCGTAGTCGAAGAAGATCCGGCCGAACCCGGCGAAGAGGATAGCGGTGGCGGTGAAGACGACTGTGAAGCCCGCGATGAACAGCAGCGTCCCGGCGAGCACCCGCCCCTTGACCGCCGCCGCCGGCCGGGTCGCCGCCCGGGTCGCGACCGCCACCGGGCCGTCCGGGCCGCCGGCCCGCGCCGGTTCGCCCCCGGTCGGGGCCGGTTCTCCACCGGTCGATCCCGGCCCGCTGTCGGTCGGGGTCGGGGTGCCGGCCGGATCGGGACCGCCGCCGGTCGGGGTCGCCCGGGAGCGGCCCTCCAGGTCGGTGCCGGCCAGGCCGGTCACGTACGACAGGTAGCCGGGCATCAGCGGCAGCACGCACGGGGACAGGAAGCTGACCAGCCCGGCGAGCGCCGCCGCGCCGATCGCGAGCAGCAGCGGGCCGGACTGGGCGAGTTCGCGGAACGTCTCGCCCATCAGCGGGAACCGGTGGACGCCGGCTCTTCGGCGGCTATCCGCTCGACGATCGGCCGCAGCCCGTCGGTGGTGACGGCGGCCCGGATCACGGTGGCGATCCGGCCCTGCCGGTCGAGCACGACGGTGGCCGGGATGGTGTTCGGCGGGATGTCCAGCGCCAGCGCCAGCCGACTGGCCGGGTCGAACAGGCTCGGATAGGTGACCCGGCCCTCCTCGAAGGCGATCGCCTTGTCCCGGCTGTCCTGCACGTTGATGCCGAGGAAGGTCACCCCGGCGGCCTTGGTGGCCTGGTAGGTGGCCTCCAGGTCGTCGGCCTCGGCCCGGCAGGGCGCACACCAGGAGCCCCAGAAGTTGAGCACCACCACCTGGCCCCGGGCCTGGGAGGTGTCGTACCGGCCACCGGTGAGCAGGTCACCGGCGATCTTCGGGGCGGCGGAGCGTTGGTCGGGGGCGCACTCGACGATGCCGCCGTTGTTGGCGCACCGGCCCTCCTCGTCACCGGAGGAGCAGCCGACCAGCGCCGCCCCGGCGGTGACGGCGGCGAGCAGGACGGCGAACGACCTCCGAAGACGCATCTCAGGCCCCCTTGGCCGTCCGGGCTGTCGCGGACATGGCGATCAGGTGGGCGGCCGGCTCGGAGTAGCCGATCCCGACCACCTTGGCCCCGTCGAAGTGGAACGAGGTGAGGCTGGCCAGCCCGCACTGCCGGCGGCGCGGGTCGTGCCAGAGCCGCTTGCGCTCGACGTAGCGGCGCAGCGTCCAGATGGGGAGCTGGTGGGAGACGATGACCGCCTCGCGCCCTTCGGCGGCGACCCGGGCGGCGTGCAGCCCGGCGAACATCCGCTCGGCGATGGCCCGGTAGGCCTCACCCCAGCTCGGGGTCACCGGGTCACGCAGCACCCACCAGTTGCGCGGGTCGCGGAACGAGCCGTCACCGGGCGAGACCTTCTTGCCCTCGAACCAGTTGGCGCTCTCGATCAGCCGCTCGTCCACCCCGACCGGGAGCCCGAACTGACCGGCGATCGGCTCGGCGGTCTGCTGGGCGCGTTCCAGCGGGCTGGCCACCACGTGCACGACCTCCCGCTCGGCGACCGCCTGGGCGGCGGCCTTGGCCATCTGCACGCCCAGCTCGGAGAGCCGGAAACCGGGCAGCCGGCCGTAGAGGATCTGGTCGGGGTTGTACACCTCGCCGTGCCGCAGCACATGGACGACCGTCTTGCTCATTGGTTTACCCCCCGTGGCCCGCGGCTGCCGCTGCTGTCGCCGCCGCCGGCAGGGCGGCGGCGATGTGCTCCAGGGCGGCGTCGTCGAGCGCCGCCGACACGAACCACGACTCGAACGCGCTCGGCGGCAGGTAGACGCCGGCGGAGAGCATCGCGTGGAAGAACGCCTTGAATGCGGGCACCTGCTGGGTGCGGGCGCTGTCGTAGTCGACCACGTCGGCGTCGGTGAAGAAGATCGAGAACATGCTGCCCGCGTACGACAGGCGGTGCGGGACCCCGGCGGCGGCCAGCGCGTCGGCGGCCAGCCGGCCCACGACGGCGGCCGTGTCGTCCAGCTTCCGGTAGAGCGCGTCGTCGGCCAGCCGCAGGGTGGCCAGGCCCGCGGCGCAGGCCAGCGGGTTACCGGAGAGGGTGCCGGCCTGGTAGACCGGGCCGGCCGGGGCGAGTCGGGACATGATCTCCGCGCGCCCGCCGAACGCCGCGGCGGGCAGCCCGCCCCCCATCACCTTGCCGTACGTCCACAGGTCGGCCTCCGACGGGTCGAGGCCGTGCCAGCCGGCCCGGGAGACCCGGAACCCGGTCATCACCTCGTCGACGATCAGCAGCGCGCCATGCGCGTGGGCGAGTGCCGCGAGCCGGGAGTTGAAGCCGTCGCGCGGGGCGACCACCCCCATGTTGCCGGCGGCGGCCTCGGTGATGACCGCCGCGATGTGCGGCCCCTGCGCGGCGAAGGCCGCCTCGACGGCGACGAGGTCGTTGTAGGGCAGCACGATGGTGTCGCCGGCCGCCGCGCCGGTGACCCCGGGCGAGTCGGGCAGGCCGAGGGTGGCGACGCCGGAGCCGGCGGCGGCGAGCAGCCCGTCGGAGTGGCCGTGGTAGCAGCCGGCGAACTTGATGATCTTGGAGCGGCCGGTGAAGCCCCGGGCCAGCCGGATCGCCGACATGGTCGCCTCGGTCCCCGAGTTGACCAACCGGACCTGCTCGACCGGGGTGCGGTCGACGATCTCGGCGGCCAACTCCACCTCACCCGGGGTGGGGGTGCCGAAGCTGGTGCCGAGGGTGGCGGCCTCCCGGACCGCCTCGACCACCTCGGGGTGGGCGTGGCCCAGGATCAGCGGCCCCCAGGAGCAGACCAGGTCGACGTAGCGCCGCCCGTCGGCGTCGTACAGCCAGGGACCCTCCCCCCGGACCATGAAGCGCGGGGTGCCACCGACGGCACGGAACGCGCGCACAGGGGAGTTCACCCCGCCGGGCACGATGGCCAGGGCGCGGTCGAACAGGGCCTCGGAGGCCGGTGCGTCGGCCGGGTAGCGACCGGTGCCGGCGGAAAAGGTATTCGTCACGATGCGGCCATTGTGTCAGCGCCGGACGGGGAATCGGCAGGCACCCCGGGACGGGGTTACCCCGCTCACCCGCCCGACAGGGGCCGAAACACCGCTCGCCGGTGCGATGACCGACACGGCGGATCGCCTCGCCGGGCCGGGTCGCCGAGATCGCGATAGGCTGACCGGGTGGATCGTGCCGAACTGTCCATCACGGTACACCGGACGGGCGACGAAGTGGTGTTGCGCCTGGCCGGTGAGATCGACATGCTCACCGCCGCCCAGTTGTCGACAGTCGTGAACGAGGTGCTCGCCGATCCTCCGCCGCGCATCGTGCTCGACCTGGCCGGGGTGACCTTCTGCGACTCGCAGGGCCTGGGCACGCTGGTGGTGCTCAGTCGCAAGGCCAGCCACTCCCAGTGCCTGCTGATCCTGAGCAACGTGGGCGACTTCCTGCTCCGCGTCCTCGACATCACCGGCCTCCGCTCCGCCCTGATGATCCGCAACGAGACCCCCTCCGGCTGACCCGGTCCGCGCCGGGCGGGTGCCGGGGCGGCGGGCATTCGGCACGGGGTCAGGTGGTGGGCACGTCCCGGCGGCGGAAGGCGGCCAGACCGGCCGCCGCGAACAGCCCGGCGAGCGCGGTCATCGTCAGCAGCGGGGTGGCGCTCCAGCCGGCCCGCAGCACCTGCGGGGTGTGCGTGAACGGCGAGAGGTCCAGCAGCCACTGGCTCAGTTCCAGCACCGCGCCGAGCTGACCGAGCAGCACGCAGACCGCGAGCACCGCCCACGCCGTCGGGGCGAGCCGGGGCAGCTGGCCGAGCAACAGCACCGCCAGCCCGGCCAGTACCCAGGCCGCCGGCGCCTGGGCCAGGCCGGCACCGAGCATCCGGGGCAGCTGACCGGGCACGTCGTCGACGCTGAGCCCGTAGGTCAGGCCGGTCGCCAGGCCGGTCACCGCCAGCGCCACCACCGGCCCCAGCAGGGCGAACACCAGGTGCGAGGCGAGCCAGGCCGACCGGTGCACCCCGGTGGCCAGCAGCGGTTCGACCCGCCCGGCGGCCTCCTCCGAACGCATCCGTAACGCCGCCTGGATGCCGTACCCGGCGGCGGCCAGCCCGGCAACGCTCAACGACGCCCCCAGGTACGCCTCGGCCAGCCCGGACGCCCCACCCAACCGGGCCATCACCTGCTCCAACGCGGCGTTGCCGGCGACCGACCGGCCGGCCGCCTCGGCCGCTCCGCCGATGACCGACCCGAGCAGGCCGAAGCCGACCGCCCAGCCCAGCAGCTGCCCCCGGTGCAGCCGCCAGGCCAACCCGAACGGCCCGGCCAACGCCCGCCCGGCCCGGAGCGGGCCCGGCCGCGACGGCAGCACGCCGGCACCGAGATCCCGCCGCACCGAGACCGGGTACGCCACCGCCGCGAGCAGCACGGTCAGCGCGACCGGCAGGGCCAGCACCCACCAGCGCTCCCCCTCGTAGGCGCGGATCCGCGGCGCCCAGCCCAGCGGGGAGAGCCAGCTCGGCCAGTCGTGGCGGGCGGTGTCGCCGACCAGCCGCAGCACGAACGCCACCCCGAGCGCCCCGACGGCGATCCCGCGCGCCCCACCGGCGGTCTCGGTGAGCTGGGCGGCCAACCCGCCCACCGTGGCGAAGACCACCCCCACCAGTGCCGCCGACGACCCGTACGCCAGTGAGCCGGCCGCCGGCAGCCCGGTGGCGGCCAGCCCGGCGGCGGTGAGCAGGCCGAGCAGCAGACTGGCCGCGTACGTGACGAGCAGCGCGGCGGTGAGCCCGGCGTACCGGCCGAGGACGGTCGCGCCGAGCAGCTCCCGCCGGCCGGCCTCCTCCTCGGTGCGGGTGTGCCGGATGACGGTGAGCAGGGCGGCCAGCCCCACGATCACCTGGAGGAAGCCGCCCCGCTGGGCGGTGAGCGCGCCGACGCTGTCGCCGTAGACCGGGCCGAGCAGGGCCACGATCGACGGGGCGCGGGCGGTGCCGGTGGCGTACGCGGTCCGCTCGGCGGCGGTCGGGAAGAGCGCGAAGAAGCTGCCCGCGTACGACATCGGCAGGACGGCAAGCAGCAGCACCCAGAGCGGGAGGACGATCCGGTCCCGGCGCAGGACCAGCCGGACCAGGTGACCGGTGCCGGTGAGGGCGCTCACCGCCGTACCCCCGTGGGCTGGTCGCTGCCCCGCGCTGCGGGGGCCGACACGTCGGTGGGCGGGTCGGCGGCGGGCGGCTCGTAGTGGCGGAGGAAAAGCTCCTCCAGGGTCGGTGGCTGGCTGACCAGGCTGCGTACGCCGATCTCGGTGAGCCGGCGCAACGCGGCGTCGAGCGCGACGGTGTCGACGTCGAAGCGGACCCGGTCGCCGTCGACCCGCAGGTCGTGCACGCCGGGCAGGCCGGCCAGGCCGTCCAGCGGGCCGGTCAGCTCGGCGTCGATCGAGGTGCGGTGCAGGTGACGCAGCTCGGTCAGGGTGCCGGTCTCGACGGTGCGACCGTTGCGGATGATCGTCACCCGGTCGCAGAGCGCCTCCACCTCGGCGAGGATGTGGCTGGACAACAGCACCGTGCGACCGTCCCGCCGGGCCCGGCCGATCCAGTGCTGGAACACCTCCTCCATCAGCGGGTCCAGCCCGGAGGTGGGCTCGTCGAGGATGAGCAGTTCGACGTCGGAGGCGAGCGCGGCGACCAGGCCGACCTTCTGCCGGTTGCCCTTGGAATAGGCGCGCCCCTTCTTGCGCGGGTCCAGCTCGAACGACTCCAGCAGTTCGTCCCGGCGTCGCGGGTCGAGCCCGCCGCGCATCCGGCCGAGCAGGTCGATCACCTCGCCGCCGGAGAGCTGGGGCCAGAGGGTGACGTCCCCCGGCACGTACGCCAGGCGGCGGTGCAGCGCGACGGCGTCGCGCCACGGGTCGCCGCCGAGCAGCCGGACGGCCCCCGCGTCCGCCCGCAGCAGCCCGAGCAGCACCCGGATGGTGGTCGACTTGCCGGCGCCGTTCGGGCCGAGGAAGCCGTGCACCTCACCGGCCCGGACGTCGAGGTCGAGCCCGTCGAGGGCCCGGGTGCGGCCGAAGGTCTTGACCAGGCCGGCCACCGCTATCGGGGTTTCCATACTTCGGAAGCTACACTCGTTTCACAAAGTTGTGAAGCATGTGTCCGGTGCGGCACCATCGCCTGCGTAACCGACACCCCGAGGAGCACCGGACCGATGCCTGACGACCGCCACCCCGGCCAGGACGACGAGGTCCACCTCTTCGTCGAACGGATGGCCATGGCCTTCGCGGACGTCGGCTTCCCCCGGATGGCCGCCCGGGTCCTGTTCGCCGTGATGAGCGCCGACGGGCCGCTGACCGCCGCCCAGATCGGCGAGCGGCTGGGGGTCAGCGCGGCGGCCGTCTCCGGCGCGGTGCGCTACCTGACCCAGTTCGGCATGCTGATCCGCGAGCCGGTCCCGCGCTCCCGCCGGGACCACTACCGGATGCCGGAGAACCCCTGGTACGAGGGGACCATCACCAAGACCGGCCTCTACAAGAACTTCATCGACATCGCCGACACCGGGGTCGCCGCGCTGGGTGGTCCGGCCACCCCGGGAGGTGAGCGAGTGGCCGAGATGCGCGACTTCTTCGCCTTCGTCCAGGAGGAGATCGACTCGCTCGGCGAACGCTGGCGGCTCCGCCGGGCCGCCACCGGCCACGCCGACCGGCCCGCCGGCTGACCGTGGCCGGTCAGGCGGTGTTGCCCCAGCGGGCCTGTTCCAGGACGTCCAGGGCGCGCTGCCGGGCCTCCGGGTCGTCCTCGGCGCGCAGCAGGGTGGTCGCCTCGTCCACCGCGTCGGTGAGCACCCGCCACTGGGCGTCGCGCTCGCGCACCACGTCGGACTGCGCCGCCAACTGCCGGGTCTTCACCCACAGCTCCACGAACACCGACACCTTCGCCCGCAGTACCCACGGGTCGAACGGCTTGGTCAGGTAGTCCACCGCCCCGACCGCATAACCACGCAGCGCCAACTGGGCGTCCTTGTCGGCGGCGGTGAGGAAGATGATCGGCACGTGCCGGGTCCGCTCCCGACGCTTGATGTGACTGGCCGTCTCGAAGCCGTCCATGTCCGGCATCTGGGCGTCCAGCAGGATGACCGCGAAGTCGTCCACGAGCAGTTGCTTCAGCGCCGCCTCACCGCTCTCCACGGCCACCGACTGCACCGGGAGCCCCTGGAGGATCGCCTCCAGGGCCATCAGGTTCTCCCGACGGTCGTCGACGAGCAGCGCCTTGGCAGTCTGCGTCACGAATTCTCCTTGTCTCGGCGGCCGCTGACCCAGGACGCCATCCGCTCGATCAGCCCGTCCAAGTCCACCGGCTTGGTGATGTAGTCGCTACCCCCGGCGGCGAGCGCCGACTCCCGGTCGCCCGGCATCGCCTTCGCGGTGAGGAAGACGATCGGCAGGTCCGCGAAGCGGTGGTTACGGCGGATCTGCCGGGTCGTCTCGTAACCGTCCTGGTCGGGCATCATGGCGTCCATCAGCACGATGTCCACCTCCGGATGCTCGGCCAGCACGCGGACACCGTCCGCGCCGTTGTCCGAGTACAGCACGGTCATCCCGTGCAGTTCCAACGCGCTGGTCAAGGCGAACACGTTGCGTACGTCGTCGTCGACGATCAGCACGGTGGCGCCGTCCAACTGCCGGGTGGCCGGGGCCTCCGGTGCGGCGAGCAACTCCATCGGCGGCATCAGCAGCGACGCAGGCAGGCCCGCGCGCTGCGGCGACGGCGACTGCGGCGCCACCACCGCGTCCGGCGCCAGCACATCCGGTACGAAGAGGGTGAACGTCGAACCCTGCCCCGGCGCGGAGGTCACGGTGATCGTGCCGCCGATCAACCGGGCCAGGTCCCGACTGATCGACAGGCCCAGCCCGGTGCCGCCGTAGCGCCGGCTGGTGGTGCCGTCGGCCTGCTGGAACGCCTCGAAGATGATGTTCAGCTTGTCGTCGGAGATGCCGATGCCGGTGTCGATCACGGTGAAGGCGACCACCTGCCGAGCGTTGGTCAACGCCGGCACGTCGAAGACCGCGTTCTCCGCCGCCGGGGCGATCCGCAGGGTTACCGCGCCGTTGTCGGTGAACTTCACCGCGTTGGAGAGCATGTTGCGCAGGATCTGCTGCAACCGTTGGGCGTCGGTCACCAGGGCTGGCGGCAGTTCCTTGGCCACCCGTACCTGGAAGTCGAGGTTCTTGTCCTCGGCCTGCGGGGCGAACGCCTGCTCCACGTAGTTGCGGATCTCGGCGAACCGGATCTCCGTCGGCTCGACGTCCATCCGGCCGGCCTCGATCTTGGACAGGTCCAGGATGTCGTCGATCAGGCGCAGCAGGTCCGAGCCGGAGCCGTGGATCGTCCGGGCGAACTCGATCTGCTTCGGGGTGAGGTTGCGCTCCGAGTTCTCCACCAGCAACCGGGCCAGCAGCAGCAGCGAGTTCAGCGGCGTACGCAGCTCGTGGCTCATGTTCGCCAGGAACTCCGACTTGTAGGCCGACGCCCGGGTGAGCTGCTGGGCCTTCTCCTCCAGGCCGAGCCGGGCCAGCTCGATCTCCCGGTTCTTCGTCTCGATGTTGCCCTTCTGCTCGCTCAGCAGCTTCGCCTTGTCCTCCAGCTCGGCGTTGGTGCGCTGCAACTCCGCCGACTGGTCCTGCAACTCCAGCGCCAGCCGCTGCGACTGGGCCAGCAGCTCCTCCGTACGCCGGTTGGCCTGGATGGTGTTGACCGCGATGCCGATGGTGAGCACCAGCCGCTCCAGGAACGCCAGGTGCAGCTCCGAGAAGCGGGCCACGCTGGCGAACTCGATCACCCCGAGCAGCTCGCCCTCGAACAGGATCGGCAGCACCACCAGGTCGGACGGGAGTGTCTCGGCCAGCCCCGACCGCAGGGTGATCCGCCCGTCGGGCAGCGCGTTGAGCCGGATCGTCCGGCGGGAGAGCGCGGCCTGACCGACCAGCCCCTCACCGGGCCCGAAGGTGACGTCGTGCCCCCGCGCCACATATCCGTACGAGGCGGTCAGCCGCAACCGCATCACCCCGTCGGAAGTGTCCGCCAGGAAGAACGCGCCGAGCTGCGCGTCGACGAGCGGGGTCACCTCCATCATGATCATGCGGCAGACCTCGCCCAGGTCCCGCTGGCCCTGGAGCAGGCCGCCGATCCGGGCCAGGTTGGAGTCCAACCAGCCCTGCTCGGCGTTCTTCTTGGTCGTCTCCCGGAGGGTGACGATCATCTGGTTGATGTTGTCCTTCAGCTCGGCGACCTCGCCCTGCGCCTTGACCGCGATCCGCTGGGTCAGGTCGCCCCGGGTCACCGAGGTGGAGACCTGGGAGATCGCCCGGAGCTGGGTGGTCAGGGTGGAGGCGAGCTGGTTGACGTTCTCGGTGAGATCCCGCCAGGTGCCACTCACGCCCTTCACCTGGGCCTGACCACCGAGCTTGCCCTCGATGCCGACCTCACGCCCGACCCGGGTCACCTCGTCGGCGAACGAACTGAGCTGGTCGACCATCGTGTTGACGGTGTTCTTCAGCTCCAGGATCTCGCCCTGCGCGTCCACGGTGATCTTCTGGCCGAGGTCGCCCTTGGCCACCGCCGTGGTCACCGAGGCGATGTTGCGCACCTGGGAGGTCAGGTTCGACGCCATCGAGTTCACGTTGTCGGTCAGGTCCCGCCAGG
>NZ_JBTMMT010000084.1:0-23927 GCF_055517075.1 Micromonospora sp. DSM 43699 | reverse complement strand
GTGGATGTGGGGGGTGGGGGTGGGTCGATAGGGTGGCGGTGACGGGGGTTTGTCGAGGTTGCTGGGCAGCGTCGTCGGCCGCCCGGGGACAGGCGGGTGTCGAGCCCTGCGGACCAGCCACAGCTGACCGAGCCGTCATCACCGCCATCCGTCCACAAGGGAGCGTCTATGCGTCTGAGTCGATCGTTGAAACTGGTGAAGCGGCGGCTGCCGGCGCTCGCCCTCGGCCTGGGCGCGGTCACGCTGATCGCCACCCCCGCAGCCGCCGTCCCGGGAAGCGGCAACACGGCAGCCGGAAGACCGGCGAACCCCACCGCGAACGCCAGCTCGGCAGGCGGTCTCCGGGGCAACGCCGTCATGCAGGACCCCACTGCGGGGAAGACCGTGGCAGCCGATGCCGTACGCGCGGCGGGCTGGACGCCGGTGCCGGGCACGGCGCAGGCCCGGTCCGCGCCGGCCACCGCCACCTACGGTGGTGAGCTGCACGTCTTCGTGCAGGGCCCCGACGGGCAGGTGCGGGTCGACCGGTACGACACGAACACCGACTCCTGGTCCGGCTGGGCCGCCGTCCCCGGTGACGCCATGGCGACATCGGCGCCGGCAGCCGCCGTCTACGGCGGGGAACTACACCTGTTCGTGCAGGCCGACCAGAAGGTCCGCACCAACCGGTACGCCCTGGACACCGGCGCCTGGTCCGGCTGGAGCACGGTCCCCGGTGCCACGTCCGCGTCGTCGGCCCCGTCCGCCACCGTCTACGGCGGCCAACTGCACCTGTTCGTCCGGGGCGCGAACGGCAAGGTCCGGACCAACCGGTACTCGCTGGACACCGCCGCCTGGTCCGGCTGGGCCACCCTCGCCGGCCCGACCGGCGCCAACTCGGCCCCGTCCGCCGCCATCTACGGCGGTGACCTGCACGTCTTCGTCCGGGGCACGAACGGCAACGTACGCACCAACCGGTACTCGCTGTCCACCGGCGCATGGTCGGGGTGGAGCGACGTGCCCGGCACCGCACGCGCGGCGTCCGCGCCGGCCGCCCTGGTCTACGGTGGCGGGCTGCACGTCTTCGTCCGCACCGGCGGCGACGACCTGCGCACCACCTGGTACCTCCAGGACTCCGGCGCGTGGTCGGGCTGGAGCACGGTCGACGGCCCCGGCGGCGCGATCTCCGCTCCGGCGGGGAGCGTCTACGGCGGCCTGGTGCGGCTCTTCGTCCGGGGTGCCGACGACGAGGTCCACCAGGGCCAGCCCTAGCGGTAGCCGAACCGACGGTGTCGCCGACGCCGCCTTGCCCACCGTCGACCCGATGGGTGGGGCGGCGTCGCGGGCGCGGGCCAGGCGGTTCACCCCGTTCCCCGGCCGGCGGCACACCGGCCGGAGCCGTTCCGCCCGCGTCCCGGGCCGGCGGTCGGGGTGCTCTAGAGTCCCGACATGGGTGCACAGGGGCGACGGGCGATCGTGGTGGGCAACAGCGACGGTGTCGGGCTGGCGCTCACCCGGCAACTGGTGGCGGCCGGCTGGACCGTCACCGGGCTGTCCCGCAGCGAAAGCGCCCTGGCCGCCCCCGGGTACGCCCACCACGTCGCCGACGTCACCGGCGACGCCTACCGCGCGGTGCTGGCCGGGGCGGTCGACCTGCTCGGCGGGGTCGACGTGTGCGTCTACGCGGCGGGGGTCGGTGAGTTCTTCGACGTCGCTGACCTGGCGGCGCAGACCAGGGCGCTGGAGGTCAACCTGATCGGTGCGGCGCGCACCGTGGAGGTCGTCGTGCCGGCGATGGTGGCCGGGGGTGGTGGTCACCTGGTGGGCCTGTCCAGCCTCGCCGACGCCGGACCGTCGACCCAGGCCCCCGGCTACGCCGCCGCCAAGGCGGGGTTGACGTCGTACCTGGTCGGACTGCGGGGTGCGCTCCGCCCCCACGGGGTGCGGGTGACAGTCGTCCGGTTCGGGTTCGTCGACACCAAGATGGCCAAGTCGCCGGTGAAGCCCATGCTGCTGAGCGTGGAGCGGGCCGCCGACGTGGTGCGCGACTGCCTGCGTACCGGGCCGGCGGTCGTCTCCCGGCCACGGCGGATGGCCGTGCTGGCGCGGGCGGCCGGGTTCGCGGCGACGGTGGCCGCCCGGCGTTGAGCCGTACCGGCACGGCGGGGCGGGGCCGTCCGTGGACCGGCTTGAATTCGCCACGATCGTCGTGGGATTCTGATGCGTCGATGACTTGCCGCGCGCGCGGTGCGGACAGTCGTCCAAGGGCAACCGGGGCCGGTGGTTTCCGGGGGACGGCGACAAGTGCGACGGAACGACGTCAGTAGTCCGTCCATCAGTCCCGCCCGCCGTCTCGACGCCCCCTCGTGGTGCGCCGCTACCCCGACCGGCCGGGCGGTGCACTGTGGTGACCCACGAAGGAACCCGCATGAACAGAGATTCCGCCCCACCGTCGCGCCCGGCGCGGCGCGTCCGGGGGCGCTGGACGGCGCTCACCGTGAGCCTGCTGCTCGCCACCGGTGGGCTCGCCGTGACCGGTCCGTCGCCCGCCGACGCGGCGTCGGATCCGGTGGCCGTGACGGTCAACGTCAACGCCGGGCTGGCCACCGTGCCGGACACCGCGCTGGGTGTCAACCATGCCATCTGGGACTCCCAGCTCGGCACCGCCGAGACGTCCGACCTGCTCAAGGCCGCCGGTGTGCGGATGATGCGCTACCCGGGCGGCTCGTACGCCGACATCTACCACTGGCGCGACCACACCGCGCCCGGCGGGTACGTCGCGCCGAACACCGACTTCGACACCTTCATGGCCGCCGCCCGGCGGGTCGGCGCGCAGCCGATGATCATCGCGAACTACGGCACCGGCACCCCCGCCGAGGCCGCCGACTGGGTGCGCTACGCCAACGTCACCAAGGGGTACGGCGCGAAGTGGTGGACGGTCGGCAACGAGAACTACGGCAACGGCCTCTACGGTTCGGCCTGGGAGGCCGACGACCACCCCGACAAGAGCGCCGGCCAGTACGCCCGGCTGGTCGTCGAGTACGCCGACGCGATGAAGGCGGTCGACCCGACGGTCAAGGTCGGCGCGGTGCTGACCATGCCGGGGAACTGGCCGGACGGAATCACCGCCGGCAGTGATCCGGGTCCGTGGAACCGGACCGTGCTCTCGATCGCCGGCCCGAAGATCGACTTCGTGGACGTGCACTGGTACCCGGGTGGCAGCGCGGCCGAGTCGCTGGCCCGTACCGCCCACATCGACGAGGCGGCCCACCTGCTGCGCGACCAGCTCGCCCGGTACGCCGGCCCGAACGCCGCCCGGATCGGCATCAGCTTCACCGAGCTGAACGTCGGCACCGGCCAGAACACCCAGCCCGGCGCGCTGTTCCTCGCCGACGCCTACAGCGACCTGCTGGAGAACGGCGTCTTCACCGTCCAGTGGTGGAACGTGCACAACGGCATCGGCACCGTGTCGCAGGTGGCCGGGCAGACCGACTACGGCGACTTCGGGCTGCTGTCCAGCGGCGGGTGCACCGCCGACAACTCGGTCTGCGAGCCGCCGCTGAACACCCCGTTCGCCCCGTACCACGGGTTGTCCATGCTGAACCTGTTCGCCCGGCCGGGTGACCAGTTCGTCCGGGCCGCCACCGACCAGCCGCTGGTCACCGCGCACGCCGTCCGGCGGGTCGACGGGGATCTCGCGCTGCTGCTGGTCAACAAGGACCCGGACAACGCCCGTCAGGTCACCATCGACTATGCCGGGTTCACCCCGTCGGATGCCGCGCCGACGACGTACTCGCTCACCAACGGGGCGTCCGGCGTGGTCACCGGGCAGTCCGGCAGCGCGGGCAGCCGGACGCTGCCGGCGTACTCGCTGACCACGCTGGTGCTGCGGCCGTCGTCGCCGGTCACCGCGCACCCGGCCCCGCCGGGGCAGCCCACCGTCAGCGGGGTGACCGACCGGGCGGCGACGATCTCCTGGTCGCCGGCCCCGCCGAAGGGCGCCCCGATCGCCAAGTACGAGGTGTACCGGCAGAACGGCACGGTCAGTGAGCAGCTCGGCGAGACGGCCGGCACCTCGTTCACCGTCGACAACCTCGTCCCCGGCACCCGGTACACCCTCAACGTGCTGACCCGGGACACCGCCGGGAAGGTCTCCTGGTCGTCGCCGCCGGTGACCTTCACCACCGCCGGCCCGGCCGAGAGCAGCTGCACCGTCCGGCTCAGCACCGCCAGCGACTGGGGCAACGGCTGGGTCGGCAACGTCGAGATCGTCAACAACGGGGCGAACCCCGTCGACGGCTGGACGTTGACCTGGAAGTGGCCCACCGACTGGCAGCAGGTGAGCAGCGGCTGGAGCGCCACCTGGACGCAGACCGGGCGCACGGTGACGGTCGCCAGCACCGACGACAACCGGCGGATCGCCGCCGGGGGCAGCACCACGGCCGGTTTCGTCGGCGCCTACAGCGGCCCGAACGTGCCGCCCACCGGCTTCGTCCTCAACGGCACCCCCTGCACCGTCGGGTGACCGGAGGCGGGCCGGTCACCGGTCGGGCTGACCGCCCGGCCGGCGACCGGCCCGTGGCCCCGTACGACGGTGGCCGCCGACGCGGCGCTGCCGCGTCGGCGGCCACCCCGGGTCGTGCCATCGCTCCCGCTCCCCCGGGGAAACGTCCCGGCCACACCTTTCGATCAGCCGGGCGGGCCCGGGACCGGTCAGAAACCGGCCGCGTGCGCGGCGGACGTGCCGCCGACCACCGGAAGAACGATCTTGCTGCTCTTCAGGGCGACCTGGATGTTCGCGGCGGTGGTGTCCGCCTGGCTGGAGTACTGCGGGTAGCTGGCCACGATGATCACGCCGATCCGGTGGCCCGGCTTGAACACGTAGTCCTCCGGCAGCAGCGGGAAGGTGAAGTTGTACGACTCCCCCACCACCAGCGGCACGGCGGTACGGATCGACTGCCGGTTCTGGGCGTCCATGATGCCCTTGGTGACCAGCTCGTAGTCGGCGGTGGCGACCCGCTTGGCGGTCTGCTTGTAGCAGCCGTCGTCGGTCGGACTGCTCAACCCCCAGCAGTCCTCGGTGGTCAGGGTGATGATGCCCTCGCCGGAGGCCCGGTGCGCCACCCGCTCGTCGGTGCCGTAGTCGACCAGGATCGCCCCGAAGTTGGTGTCGGTCTGGTCGGCCGAGGCCCGCAGCTGCACCGTCGGCGTGCCCGAGATGTGCAGCGGCGCGGTCAGCGGCGCGGACAGGAACGCCAGCCGGTTCGGCTGCACTGTGTCCGGGTTGAGGATCATGGTGTTCTGGCTCTGGGTACGGCTGTCCTGGAACGCGCCGGTCGCCGGCTTGGCGGTCGGCACCAGCTTCAGGCCGCCGGCCCCGGTGCTGCCGGGCTGGAGGAACACCTCGGTGTCGGCCTTGCCGGGGATCGGCCAGTCGGCGTGGGTCTCCCACACGTCGGCGGCCCGCTCCAGGTCGACCCGGGGTTCGTCCATGATGCCGTTGGCGACCCCGTGCAGCCAGAAGTCGAACCACCGGTGCAGGGTGGACACCCAGACCGCGCGCCGCGAGTCGAACGGGTCGACGTGCCCCTCCTGGGAGAGCCACAGCTTGCGCTGGACGTTGTTCTCCGCCAGGGCGTACCAGAACTTGCTGAAGTGGTCCGCGCGGACGTTGTCGTCGTTGAGACCGTGGTAGAGCAGCACGCTGGCGGTCATGTTGGGGACCTTCTTGACGTAGCTGCGCTCGTTCCAGAAGGCGGTGTAGTCGCCGGTCTCGTCGCCGTCGGCGGCGGCCATCGCGTCCCGCACCGGCTTGCAGTACTCCCGCCGCTCCGGGTTGGTGACCGTGTTGGCAAGCGACGCCACGTAGCTGTTGCCCCGGGTGACCACCCCGTTGCTGCGCACGTAGTCGTAGTACTCGGTGGGGCCGCTGATCGGCACCACGGTGGTCAGGCCCTTGACGCCGGTCACCGCCGTCGCCATGGCCAGCGACCCGTCGTACGACTTGCCGATCATGCCCGATTTGCCGTTGTGCCAGTCGGCGGTGACCACCTGGCCGGCGGCGTTGCGGGCGGTGGCCCGGCCGTTGAGCCAGTTGATCGCCTGCTTGGCGCTGAGATTGTCCTGGTTGGCGTTGGTGGTGGGGCAGCCGGTGGAGTTGTTGGTGCCCACCATGTCCAGCAGGATCACCGCGTAGCCGCGTGGCACGAAGTAGTTGTCGTAGAACAGCGGCCACCTGTCGAGCAGGCCGTCACCGTCCAGGTCGGCCTTGCACTCGGACTCGTTGCCCCGGCAGACGGTCGAGTAGTACGGGCTGGCGTCCATGATGACCGGGACCTTGAGCCCGTTCGCGGTGGCCGCCGGCCGCATCAGGTCGAACGCGATGATGTCCCGCAGACCGTCGTTGTCGCTGTCGAAGGTGGAGTCGATGAACAGACGCTCCCGGATGGCGTCGGCGTAGCCGAACACCGGCTGGGTCACCCCGTCCTGGACCACGATCGTCGGTACGTCCGCCGCCGCCCCCGCCGGTGGTGCCGCGCCCAGGGCGGCGAGCACCATCGCGGACAGTACGGCCACCCCGGCGCGCAGGGGCGTTCCCATCGCAACCATGCAGTCTCCTTGAATCTCGGCGAGACTGCGCACGTTATGGGCCGACCGACCGCCACCACCATCTGCACCTGTAGGAACTTCGCCCCCGCCGGGTCCGGCACCCCGCCCGCGACGACGGGCCGCCGGTGGTGACCCGCCGGTCAGTCCCGGTAGCCCCACTGCCGCAACGGCTTGTCCAGCACCCGTTCCACCGCGGCGAGCTGGTCCACGCCCAACTCGTCCTGGTACGCGGCCCGTCGCCCGGCGTGGAACCGGTACCGACCGAACCCCTTGTCGAACGCCGGTGACCAGTCCAGGTCGAGGAAGTCGAGCATCCGGGCCACCTCGGCACGCGGGTCGGCGAGCAGGTCCTCGTAGCGCACGTCGAGCCACTGCCCCTCGGGGTGTGCGGCGCGTGCCTCGGCGAACCGGTCCATCAGCATCTTCCAGCCCAGGGCGGCGAGCACCGGGAACGACCTGTCGTACTCCTCCCACTCCTGGCGCAGGTCGGTCGGCAACGGCCCGAGGAACCAGTTCTCCGGCCCACGCCAGCCGTCCCACCAGCCCATCTGGAGCCAGGAGTTGGTCACCGCCCGCCCGTCGCGGAGCACGTTGACCACCCGCAGACCGGGATAGCCGGCCCGCAGGAAGCCGGTGCGCGGCCAGCCGGTCACGTGGTGCAGCAGCAGCCGGCAGCCCTGCCGTTCGATCCGGGCGTCGAAGAAGGCCCGCAGCCGCCGCCGCAGGTAGGGGGTGAGGTCCTCGGCGGTCAGGTCCCGGCACGGGCGGGAGAAACCGGCAAGCACGTGCCGATCCAGCAGGTCGTACGCCTCCGACGGGGCTACCCGCAACCGGCCCTTCTCCAGCAGCCGGCGGCTGTGCCGCAGCGAGGTCATCCCGGCCGGGCGGGGCGCCGACCGCCGGTACAGCGGCCCGTTGAGCCGGCCGGCGAGGTTGAGCCGGGACAGCTTGTCGTCGACGCCGGAAACGAACCCCACCCCGGGATGCCGGGACAGCAACTCCTGCACCAGGGTCGAACCGCACCGCCCGGTGCCCACCACCACCGCCAACATCCCTCAGCCCTCCTCTCGCCCGGCCACCGTCGCGTGCCCGGCCTGCGTCGGCCGCCCGACCTGCGTCGATTGACCGGCGTCCGTCGATTGACCGGTCGCCGTCGACCGCCCGGCGTCCGTCGACCGACCGACTCCCGTCGACACCGGCCCGCCCCGCCCCCACGGGTAGCCGAACCGGCGCAGGCCCGGCGCGGTCAGCGCGGTCACCAGCGCATACGACCAGCGGGACAGGTCGCGTCGCCACTGCACGTCGGCGGTGATCGGCACCGGGCCGGTCCGGTGCCGGGACGGGTTGCCGGCCACCGAGTGCGTCGGGGCCAACCGCACCGTCGCCGGGCCGGTGAACGGGCCGCCGTCGGCGTCGACCCCGGCGAACGCGACGATCCGGCGCAGCGTCGCCTCCGGGTCGGCGGTCAGGTCCTCGTAGCGCACCCGCAGGTAGCCCGTCGGGGCACCGCCACCCCACAGGCGGACGGTCACGGTGTTCCAGACCAACCAGAGCAGGGCCGCCTTCCACACCGGCGGGCGGCTCATCAGCTCCGGGTCGGTGTCGCCGTCGAGGCCCCGGCGGCGACGCCAGGAGAAGGCGGTGGCCCGGGGGTCGCGGACCAGGTGCAGCACCCGCAGGTCGATGCCGGGCAGCGCGCCGAGCAGCGCACCGTACGGGGGCAGCTTCGACGAGTCGACCACCACCCGCGCCCCGGTGTGCCGGGCCACGGCGGCGTACAGGTCGGCCAGCGCCGCGTCGTCGGGGTGCGCGGGGACCGGCCGTACACCGCGCCGGTGGCGACGCAGCAGCGCGGGCAGGCCGCGCATCCGGAGCCTGCCGCGCAGCCCGGCGGCGATCGCGGCGGCCCGGTCGGTCGGCAGTTCCCGGCGCACCTCGCGCCACAGCGGGCAGTCCCGCAGCGGCCGACCGCACCCGCAGGGCCGGTTGTCCAGCTCGCCACGCTGCCACAGGTAGCGCAGCTCACCGGCGGCGAAGACCCCGTCGTACTGGCCGAGCACTGTGGTGACCAGGGTGCTGCCGCTTCGTCCGCTGCCGGCCAGGTAGAGCACCCGCACCGGCGGGTTCACACCGGCTCCCGGACGGCACGCGCGGCGGTCGAGTAGACCTCCCGCAACCGGGCCAGGTGCGCCTGCGGGGAGAAGTCCCGCTCCACCCGCGCCCGCCCGGCCAGCCCCATCCGGTACGCCCGTGCCGGGTCGGCCAGCACGCGCCCCAGCCCGGCGGCCAGCGCGGCGGGGTCGTCGGCGGGCACCACCTCGCCGTCCACCCCGGGGGTGACCAGCTCGGGCAGACCACCCAGGTCGGAGGCGACCACCGGCACCCCGCAGCCGTACGTCTCCAGCACCGCCATCGGCTGGTTCTCGTTCCACCGCGATGGGACCGCCACCACCGTCGCGGACCGGACCAGTTCGTGCAGCCGGGCCTTGTCCAGCCGGCCATGGAACCGGACCCGGCCGGGGGCCCGCCGCTGGGCCAGTTCGGTAAGCCCGTCCCGGGCCGGGCCGTCCCCGGCCACCTCCAGCACGACGTCGTCGGGCAGCCGGGTGAGTGCCTCGATCAGCACGTCGACGCCCTTCTCCGGGGCCAGTCGGCCGGCGAAGACCACCGGTCCGCCGGGTGCCGGCTTCACCGCCGTCGCGGCGACGTCGACGAAGTGGGACACCACGTGCAGCCGGTCGGGGAAGACACCGGCCCGACGCATCACGTCGGCGAGGAACCGGCTGGGGCTGACGAACGCCTGCACCGGCCCGTACGCCCGGGTGGAGCGGTGCAGCCAGGACTCCACGGCGAGCAGCGAGCTGGCCCCCAGCGACCCGTCCTTGCAGCGGCGACGGACCGCCCGCAGCGGACCGCCTGTCACGCAGGCGTCGCAGACCGTCCCCTGGTCGAGCATCTGGTAGCTCGGGCAGGCCAGCTTGTAGTCGTGCAGGGTCATCACCGCCGGCACCCGGGCGGCCCGCACCGCGGCCAGCACCGACGGGGAGAGCTGGTGGTAGATGTTGTGCAGGTGGACCACGTCGGGCCGGAAATCGTCGAGCACCCGGGCCAGGCCCCGCCGGCTGGCCGGCGACCAGATCATTCGGGCCGCGACCGCCGCCCGCGCGCCCGCACCGCGCGGCGCCGGGTCCAGCTCCACCCGGGACGGGAAGTGCCGGGCGTACGGGGTCGGTGCGTCGTTGTCCGGGTGGGTCATGCCGAAGAAGGCCACCTCGTCGCCGTCGCCCCGTTGCAGCTCGGCGACGTCGAGCAGGTAGCCCTCGGCACCGCCGCGCCGGTAGAGGAACTTGTTGACATGGAGGACACGCATCGGCCTGCTCCGGGGGTGGCTGCTGCGGTCCGTCGGGGTCCAGGGGTGGGGTGTTCGCCCCGGACAGCAGCGTTGACCAGGGGCCCCACCGTAAGCAACACCCGCGTCGTGAGTCCAGCTCATGATCCCCAAGTAAGCCTTACGGCCCATCGTCGGCTGACCACACGGCCACGTGGTCAGCCGCGATGATCTGCCGGTACCGTGTGCCCCACCCCGCCCGACGTGCCCGAGGAGGACCCGGTGCCCCACCCCGACGAACCCTCGGCGTTGGCGTACACCGCCCGACGGGTCCGCCGGCACCTGCGCTGGGCACGCACCGAGGGCGTCCGGCGGCTGGTCGAGGAGGACCGGCTCGACCCGGTCGAGCGGGCCCGCACCGCGCTGGCCAAGTGGCGCTGGCGGCGGGCCCATCCAGGGCCGCCCGGCCGAGCCGTCCCGGTCTACCTGGTGGGCCTGCAACGCTCCGGCACCAACATGCTCACCCGGGGCCTGGACGCCGACCCGTCGGTCGAGGTGCGCAACGAGAACGACCGGGCGGTGTTCCACCGCTTCCGGTTGCGCCCCGACCCGGTGCTCACCGCCGTCGTCCGGCGCAGCCGGCACCGGTACGTGCTGGTCAAGCCGCTGTGCGACACACACCGGGTGGACGAGTTGCTCGCCCTGACCGGGGTCGCGCCGGGGCGGGCGCTGTGGGCGTACCGGGACGTCGACGACCGGGCCCGGTCCGAGGTGGCGAAGTTCGGCGACGCCAACCTGCGGGCGCTGCGTGCCGTCGCCGACGGCACGATCGGGGACCGCTGGCAGGGGCAACGCCTGGACGCGCCGACCCGGGAGCTGATCGCCGGCTTCGACCACGACCGGATGACGCCGCACACCGCCGCCGCCCTGTTCTGGTACGTCCGCAACTCGCTGTACTTCTCGCTGGGCCTGGCCGACCGCCCGGACACCCTGCTCTGCTCGTACGACGCACTCGTCGCCGACCCGGCCGGGTACACCCGGCGGCTGTGCGCGTTCCTCGACCTGCCGTACGACCCGGTGCTGCACGCGCACGTCGGTGCGCGCACGCCGGCACGGCCCCGGTTGGAGATCGACGCCCGGGTGCGGGCGCTCTGCACCGACCTGACCGCCCGGCTGGACGCGCTGGCCGGCCGGCACGAGGCGGTGGACCATGGCTGACCCCGCCGACCCGATCCCGCACGCCGCACCGGACCCGCAGGCCCGGCCCGCACCGGCGACCGGCCCCGCACCGGGCGCGGCAGCCGGGGCAGGCCGTCCGCAGGGGCCGATCTTCCTGGTCGGGTGCCAGCGGTCCGGCACGACAATGCTGCGCCTGGTGCTCGACTCGCACTCCCGGGTCAGCTGCGGCCCGGAGACCCGGTTCCTGACCGACATGCAGCGCATCGTCGGGCGGGACTGGGAGCGGCTGGCCCGCTTCGGGTTCCCCCGGGAGTACTGGCTGGGCCGCATCGCCGACTTCTTCGGCGGCATCCAGGCCGACTACGCCCGGTCCCGGGGCAAGACCCGCTGGGCCGACAAGACACCGCTCTACGCGCTCTCCATCGACTTCCTGGCCGAGGTCTTCCCGGACGCGCAGTTCGTGCACGTCGTACGGGACGGCCGGGACGTGGTGGTGTCCCACCGCAAGCGGTTCGGCTACTGGTCGGCGGTGAAGTGCGTGGTGAAGTGGCCGCGTTACATCAGGATCGCCCGTGCCTCCGGGGCCCGGTTGCCGGCCGACCGTTACCACGAACTGCGCTACGAGGAGACAGTCACCGACCCGGAGAAGGCCATGCGCGGCCTGTTCGAGTTCCTCGGCGAACCATGGGAGGCTGGCGTGCTCGACTACGACGGCAAGCAGCACGACGTGGCGGGCAAGTACACCGCCGAAGCGGACCGGCGGCGGGCCGCCGCCGGCACGGACGCCCCGATCTACGGCTCCCGGGTCGGCACCTACCGCCGGGAGCTGGACCCCTTCCTGCGGGTGCTGGTCCGGGTCTTCTCCGGTGCCACCCTGCGCGAACTGGGCTACCGGTGACCCGCCGGGCCGGGGCGTCGGCGACCCGATACGCCGAGCCGTCGGTGACCCGCCGGGCCGGGCGGCGGGTGCTGGTCGCCGGTGCGCTGCTGTTCGCCCTGGTCGCCGGGGCGGCCTGTTCGGACGATCCCGCCCCCCGGCCGGCCCCGTCGGCGGGCACCCCGTCGGCGGGCACCCCGTCGGCCGGTGCCACCGGCACTCCGCTGCCGGCCGGTGCGCCGGTACGCAACCCGTTCGGCGCGCACTGGGACTTCTCCCGGCACGACCAGTTCGTGCCGTACCTGGAGAAGCTCTCCGGCTCGACGACGTACCACGAGCTGAGCTGGTGCGACATCGAGAAGACCCAGGGCAGCCCGGACTTCTCCGCGGTGGACCAGATCGCCGAACGCAGCCGCAAGCTCGGCATCACCCTGCACCTGAAGATCCGTACCGGGGTCTGCTGGGCGACCGGCGGGACGGCGAAGTTCACCCGGGGACAGGCCAACAAGACCGAGTCGGCGATGCCGGTGGACCTGGCCGCCTACCAGAAGTTCGTCAGCGACCTGGTGCGGCGGTACACCCCCTACGGCGTCGGTGAGTACGCCATCGAGAACGAGGTCAACGCGCAGCAGTACTGGGCCGGCAGCCCGGAGGACTACCGCCGGCTGGTCACCGCCGCCGCCGAGGCGATCCGCGCGGCCGACCCGAAGGCCAAGGTGGTCGACTCGGGCATGAGCAGCGTGGCGTACGGGATGGGGGTCGCCGACCGGCTGCTGCGGGCCGGTCAGCCGGACCAGGCCGTCGCCGCCTACCAGGCGTACTTCCAGCGGCGGATCGGCACCCGGGGACGGCTGATCCCGGCGGTGAACGACCCGGCGGCGTTGCGGGCCGCGCTGGACAACGCGCCGAACGCCCGGAACCTGGCCTACCTCGCGGTCACCGAGAGACTGCTCGACGACCGGGTGGTCGACGTCCGGCAACTGCACTTCTACGAGCACTTCTCCGGGGTGCCGGCGCTGCTTGACTACCTGCGGGCGGAGACCCCTTCGGGGGTGCCGGTGCAGGCGTGGGAGGTCGGCCAGTTCTGGAAGGACGGCGCCGACGACGCCGCCACCCGGGGCGACGAGATGGTCAAGGTGGTCAGTCTGCTGGTCGCCGGGGGCATCCACGAGGTGCTCTGGCTGCCGCTGGCGTACAACCCGAACAACCGGGCCGGCGCGGAGGTCCGCTACGGGCTGCTCGACCCGGACGGCACCCAGCGGCAGGCCGGCGCGATGATGGCCGCCCTGGCGTCGGCGGCCCGGGACGCGACGGTCGAGCCGGTGAACGGCAAGGGGCTGACCGGGGTGGCGTTCCGGCGGGGGGCGGAGAGCACGTTGGTGGTCTGGTCGACCTCCACCGGCACCGTGTCGCTGCCGGCCGCACCCGGCCTGACCGGCGGCCCGGTCGGTGCCGACCCGACCGCCCGCACCGGCGCGCTGCCGATCGGTCCGAGCCCGGTGCTGGTGCGGGCGAAGGGCGACCCGGCCACCGTCCTCGCCCCGATCCGCTGACGCCATGATCGAATTGCAACTTTGCGCACCAATCGCGGCGTGTCGACTACCGGAACGCAATCCGATCATGGTGCGGGGCGGTGGCGCGGCGACCGTTCACCAGGTACGGGGCCAGTCGAGCAGGTCGGCCAAGCGGGCGTTGTGCGGGGCGAACTCGGCGGCCAGGGCGGCCCGCAGCTCGGGGGTGAGCTGGGACGGGCCGGTGTCCGTCCGGCGGGTGTGCCGGGCGAACTCCGCCGGGGTGAACGGGGCCAGGCCGAGGAAGCGCAGCACGCCCGCATAGGTGGTGGCCGGATCGGCGTACAGGTCCTCGCTGCGGATCACGTGCAGCCGTTCCCGGGGCAGGTGGGCGTACCAGCGGTCGAGCTGTTCGGCGTAGCGGCCCCGGGCGGCGTAGGAGAAGTTGCGCAGCGCGTGGTGGGCCGCGGGGGTGTCCGGCCCGTCGGCCAGCGCCCCGGCCAGCCGCCCCGGTTCGGCGGCGAGCGCCTCGGCGAAGCCCAGCGGTTCCACCCCGTACGAGCGGGTGTGCAGGTAGTGCGAGTAGGCCCGCTCGACCGGGTCGCGCAGCAGCGCCACGAACCGGGCCTCGGGCAGTGTCGCCGCTACCCGGGCCGGAACGTCGGGGTGGAACAGGTAGTAGGGGCTGGCCTCGAAGCTGCGTAGGCCGGGGGCGGCCGGTGGGAAGTGCGCCCGGTACCAGCGCGGCCCACGCCTGAAGTGCAGGCTGAAGAACTGGAGTTCCTTGCCGGTGGCGACCCGCACGTCGGGATGCGCGGCGAGGTAGTGGTGCAGCGAGGTGGTGCCGCAGCGCTGCCCGCCGATGATCAGGAAGTCCGGCAGCGCGCCGACCCGGCCGGGCAGCGCCGCCCGCCCCCAGGCGCGGGTGCCGCGTACCACCCGGCGGAGTCGGTCCACGGTGGCCCGGCGCGGCCCCGCGCTCACCGCGACACCACCCGGCCGGAGGTGTCCCTGCCGTCCCCGGCCACGCCGGACCCGGGCAGACCGCCGTCGGCCCGGTCGAGGGGGTCGACGCCCGGAAGGTCGGCCGGCGTGGGGCCGTCCCCCGCGTCGGGCGGGACGCCGCGACGGCGACGGCGGGCCAGGGTGCGCAGCACCATCAGATCCTCCCGGCTGAGTCCCAGCGCCAACACGGTTGCCAGGTAGACCGCCACGATCGTGGTCAGCCCGGCGACCGGCCGCCACGGCCAGCCCGGCACCAGCCAGCGCACCAGCAGCCCGGCGGCCAGCGCGACCACCCCGGCGACGAGCCCCTTGGCCATCCCGACGGTGAACGGCAACGCGCCGGTCAGGTAGCGGACCTGCACCACCCGGGCGATGTTGACCACGATCAGCGAGGCGCTCCAGGCCGCCGCCGCACCGACGATCCCGTACGCGGGGATGAGCCACAGGTTGAGCAGCACGTTGAGCACCAGGGCGACCAGGTTGTCGGCCATGTTGACGGCCACCCGGCCGGACATGTTCAGCACCGTGCCGCACGGGCCGGTCGCCGCGTTGACGAGCTGGCCGAGGGCCAGGATCACGGTCACCGCCGCGCCGGTGGCGACCTCGCCGCCGAAGACCCGCAGCAGGTCGCCGGGGAGCACCAGCAGCGCCACGAACGCCGGCAGCGACAGCCGGACCACCCAGCCCGTCGCCACCGCGTAGACCCGGCGGACGTCGTCGAGGTCCCCCCGGTGGTAGAGGTGCGCCAGATACGGGCCGAACGCGGCGTTGACCGGCGCGAGGACGAAGATGGCCACGGTGACCAGTCGGGTGGCGACGTTGTAGACGCCGATCTCCTGGTTGGCGAAGAAGCCGAGCAGCAGGGTGTCCACCCAGATCAGCCCGGTCGACGACAGCGACGACACCCAGCTGACAGTGGAGAAGCGGAACAGTTCCCCGGGCCGGTGCACCGGGCGGGCCGGCGGCACCCGGCGGACCAGCCGGCCCAGGGCCACCAGGGCGAACAGGGCGGCCGACCAGCCGGCCACCACCAGTGCCCAGAACGCACCGGTCAGCCCGGCCCCGGTGACCAGGGCGAGCGTGGTGAGCAGCAGCCGGGTGCCCGGCTCGTAGAGCTGCCCGATGAAGGTGAACGGCCGCTGGGTACGCCAGCCCCGGGTCGCCGCCAGGGCCGCCTCGCAGACCGTCGAGGCGGGCAGGGTCAGCGCGACCAGTCGCAGGCCGGTGACCAGCCCCGGGTCGTGCAGCCGGTCGGCCAGCCACGGTGCGCCCCAGGCCAGCGCCCCGGCGAGGACGACCGACGAGCCGGCCGAGACGGCCAGGCCCAACCGGACGGTGCCGCGCAGCGCCGGGGCGTCGTCGTCGGCCAGGTGCACCGCGACGAACCGGGTCAACCCGGCCCGGAACCCGGACAGCGACAGCAGCCCGGCCAGCGACAGCACCGCGTAGCACTGGGCGTACCGGCCGACCTCCCGGATGCCCAGCACCCGGGCCAGCAACAGCATGATCAGGAAGACGGCGGCCTGGCTGAGCAGGGCGCCGAGCAGGTTGAGCCCGCCGCCCCGGGCCATTCCCCGGACGTGCTGGTCGCCCCGGGCCGTTTCCCGGACGTCCCGGTCGGCCCGCGCGGACGATTCGGGCACCCCCGCCTACCGGTGCCGGGAGCGCTGCTCGGGCACGGTCGCCGCGACGACCGGCAGCACCACCGTGTCGTCACTGCCGCGCCGGCCACCGGTCGACGCCGGGGTCGCCCGCCCCACCGCCTGCGGCTGCCCGGCCCGCCGGCTGCGTGCCAGCCACTCCACCACCGCCACCAGCAACACGGCCAGCAGCAGGCCGGCACCGGACACCGGGAGCACCAGGCCGACCAGCGCCTTCGTCCGGGACACCGGCTGCACCTCGCCGACACTGGTCACCTTGTCGGGGTCGGCGGCCTGGGACTGGGCGCGGGCCTGTTGCAGGCCCTGTCGGGCCGAGGCGAGCGCGCTGGTGGCGCTGTCCCGTTGCGCGATCAGCGCCTGGTAGTCGGGCAGCTTCGGGCCGAGCCCGTCGAGCCGCTTCTGCCCGGCGCTGATCGACTCGGCGGCGGCGGTGGCGCCCCGGCTGTTGCCGACCGCCTGCATCTGCAACTGCTGCTGCCGCAGGCTGGCGATCTCCTGGAGGGTCGACTGGTAGAGCTTGTCCGGCTGGCTGACCTTGTTGGTCTTCTCCCAGTCGTTGATCGCCCGGGTGGCGGTGGTCAGCTCGTCGGTGGCCGTCTTCACCTCGTCGGTGGCGATGCCGACCTGGCTGGCGAAAAGGAAGGCCAGGGCGCGCTTGCCGGTCGCGGCGAGCACCGGGGCGACCGTGTTCCGGTCGGCGGCGGTGTAGGTCACGGTGAGCTGGCTGCTCGCGCCGACCTGCTTGACCGCCAGTCCGTCGCGCAGCGTGTCGGCGGGGACCCCGGTGTCGGTGGCCACCTGGTCGACCACCTGCGGGGAGGTCACCGCCGCGGCGAAGGCCGCCGCGAACTGGTTGGCCGCCTGGGTGCCTGTGTACTGCTGGGCCGCGCTGCCGCCGACCAGGGCGGGCGCGGCGACGTACGAGGTGGCCGCGTACTGCTGCGGGCCGAGTAGGACGACAAGTGCGGCTGCCGCCCCGGCCACCAGCGGAATGCCCACCAGCAGCCAGAGTCGACGCCGCGCGACCCGCAGATAGTCGACGATCTCCACCCTGCTGCTCCCCACTGCTTGACGGTTCATCGGTGGTGCCATCCGGTCGGCACCGGTCGGGGCGTCGCCGCCCGGGACGGGCCGGTCGGCAGCCCGCGGGCGACCGCCCCGGCCGCCGCGGCGAACGCCGCGAAATACCACAGGGTGACCACGTTCGAGATCACGTTGGACGCCGCGCTGACCGCGACGAAGGCGACCGCGCAGCCCAGGAAGCCGACCGCGATGCCCCGGCCGAGGCTGCCCGGTGGGGCCCGGCGCAGCGCGTTCAGCCCGGTGTGCAGGCACAGCGCCATCATCGCCAGGTACGCCAGCAGCCCGGCCAGCCCGGTCTCCACGTACGCGCGCAGGAAGTCGTTGTGCGGCTTCTTCGCCTCGTCGGCCTCGAACTTGGTCATGTTGGGGCCGATCCCGGTGACCGGGTTGCGGTTGGCCAGCGACACGATCTCCGACCAGTAGCCGACCCGCCAGGCGAGGGTGTTGCCGGTCGGGCCACCGCCCACGGCGGTGCTGTCGGCGAGCTGCCCGAAGCGCTGCGCCACGCTCGGCAGCAGGGCCACCCCGGCCACCGCGACCAGGCAGAGCGCCACCAGCATCCGCCGGCTGCGGTGCAGCACCGCGACCACCAGCAGGCCCAGCCCCGCCCCGAGGATCGCGCTGCGGGTGTTGGTGAGCAGCAGGAACAGCAGCGACGCGGCGAGCAGCACGCCGAGGCCGAGGCGCAGCCGACGGCTCAGGTAGCGGTGGATGCCGAACCCGAAGATCACCATGAACATCAGGTACCGGCCGAACGTGGTGGACTGGCTGAACGGGCCGCTGATCCGGGTGAAGTCCCCCTTGACCTCGGCCGGCGGGTGGCCGAGCAGGGACAGCACGACGGTGTAGCCGACCGCAAGCGCCAGCGAGACGTACGCGGCGAGCAGCACCCGGCGGACCGCCGGCAGGTCCGGCATCAGCTGCTCCAGGACCACGAACATCACCACCACGGTGCCGATCCGCAGCGCCTCCAGGGCGCTGGGCACCGGCTGGGCGGCCCCCGCCGCGCTGACCAGCGAGGTGGCCCCGACCAGCAGCATCGCCACACCGAGCGGGGAGCCGCGCAGCCGGCCCCGCTGCCGCAGTTGGGCGGCGAGCCAGAGGCCGGCGGCGAGCAGGAACAGCACCGCCAGGATCGTCGACGGGTCCATCGCGCGGGTCGCCCCGGCACCGTCGGCCCGACCGGCCGTCGGGCCGCTGAGCTTGAACAGGTCGACGCAGGACCGGACCGCCAGCATCAGCAGCACGTACGCCGAGAAGCGGGTCAGCGCGAGCACCCCGACGGCCAGCCCGGCGAGGACCACCAGGGGCAGCACCGCGCCGATCCGGCCGCCACCGGTCGCGGCCAGCCCGACGCCGACCGACACCACCGCGCAGAGCAGCGCCGCGCCGGCGGTCAGCAGGCGCACGGTCGGGTCACCGGCGGACCACCGGCGGCGTCCCTGGGTGGGCAGGGCGGGGCCGCCCTCCGTGCCGTTTCGCTGTCCGTCCACCGCTCGCCGACCACTCGTTTCCACAGGATGCGTTGCCGGTCGCCGCCGACGGCCGGGAAGACGGCCTAATCTAACGGTCGCCGAGGGCCCGGGACATGGGCCGTTACGCCGACCGTGGGCGACTTAACGTCCCGAACCGGGCGGGGCCCGCGCAGCGCCAGCGAGAAGTAGAGCCGTTCCAGCTCACGGGCGGCCACGTCCCAGCTGTACTCGGCGAGCACCCGGTCACGCAGCAGCGCGGCGCCGGCCCGTTCGGCCGGTATGTCGGCGGTCACCGTGGCCAGGGCCCGGAGCAGGTCGTCGACGTCGCCGTCGCGGAACAGCCGCTGCCCCGGACCGTCGCGGTCCAGCACCTCCAGATGCGGTTCGATGTCGCTGGCCACCACCGGCAGCCCGTACGAGGCGGCCTCCAGCAGGGTCAGCGGCAGCCCCTCCAGGCGGGACGGCTGCACGAAGGCCGCCGCGTGCGAGTACAACTCGGCCAGCAGGTCGCCGTAGACGAAGTCGGTGAAGACGATGCGCGGGTCGTCGCCGGCGGCCTCGCGGAGCCGGGCGACGTACCCGTCGGTGAAGGCCGAGCCGCCGACGATGGCCAGCCGCAGGTCGGTCGGCAACCGCCGGAACGCCCGGACGAGCAGGTCGGCGGCCTTCTCCGGGACGAGCCGGCCGACCAGCAGCAGATAGCCGCCGGGGCGCAGGCCGAACCGGGACAGCTCCCCCGGCGGCCGGTGGGTCGGGACGGCCACCCCGTTGGGGATGTACCGGGCCGGGCGGCCGAACCGGCTGGTGTAGTGCGCCGCCAGGCCCTGCGACACGGTCACCCGGGCGTCCGGCAGGTGCCCGCTGAGCCGGTACGCGGTGCCGAGCACCGCCCGCGCGGCCGGGCCCCACTTGTCCCGCTGGTTGTCCAGCCCGTGCACGGTGAGCACCACCCTGGCCCGGGAGGCGTAACGGGCCAGCGGCGCGGTCAGCACCGGGCCGAGACCGTGGTAGTGCACGATGTCGGGGCGCTCGGTCAGCGCCGCCACGGTCGAGGTGGCCGAGTGCACGATGGCGTCGAGGTGCTTGCTGGGCACGGTACGCGCCCGCCGCAGCCGGATGCCCCGGTGCTGCTGGGCCTCCACCGCGCCGTAGCTGTCCCGGCAGTAGACGGTGACCTCGTGGCCGAGCCCGGCCAGCCGGCTGGCCATCTCCTCCACGTGCCGTTCGATCCCCCCGTGGGTGGCCGGCACGCCCTTCTGGCCGATCATCGCCACCCGCAGCGGACGCCAACCGGGCGGGCAGGTCGCGGTCGGCCCCGAGCGGTCGGGGCGGAGCTGGTCTCCCCGGTCGGCGGCTTCGTCACGGAACGGCACTGTCCCCCCTAGTTTCTGCTACGCACCGCCGGCGGTGGCGCATCCCCGGCGCACGGGACGCTAGATCATCGACGACCGGCCGGCCACTGGCCGGTCAGTCAGACCTGGTCGGTTACCTGCGGATCGGCCGACCGGACACCCACGGCGTCGGCCGGACGCCGGTGGCCGCCCCCGTGCCGGTACGGCGCCGGGAGGACGCAGTCTCCGTCCTCCCGGCGACCGTGTGGTGACGTCAGGCGGTCGGGCCGCCGAACTCCACCCAGTTGAGGTTGAACAGACTGGTCGTCGGTCCGCCTTCGACGGGCTTGAAGACCAGGTAGAGCGCGTGCGTGCCGGCGGCCTGACTGACCGGGAAGGTCTGGCTGGCCCAGGCGCTGGTGCCTGCGGTGGCGTTGAGCGTCGCGCTTGTCACCAGGGCCCCGGTCGGCGAGTCGAGCCGCAGCTCGACGATGCCGCGCGGGGTTCCGGCGGTGGCCGTGGAGCCACCGGCGTACCGGAAGGTGATCTTGTCGATCCCGCCCAGGTTGACCGGGTCGAGCGCGATGTGGTCACCGTTGTCGATGCCGGCCACGTGCTGGCCGCCACCGGCGTCGGTGGTGTTCGCCAGGGTGACGCCCTGCTGCACCTGGGCGAACTCGGCCTGCTGCCGGTAGGTCTGCAGGACGATCTGGTCGAGCGCGGAGAGCGCCGGCTGACCGTTGGCGCCCTTGTCGGCGTAGGTGGCGCTGATCGCGCCGTACAGGTAGCCACCGGCGTGGTCGGCACCGTCGGCCGGGGTCTCGAACGAGCCCGAGCAGCCGTTGGCGTCGCTCATGCCGTGCCCGTGCGTGTCGTGACCCAGGACGAAGGAGACGGTGACCCGGCTGCAGTCGATCGGGCCGTCCTCGGGGTCGGTCACGGTGACCGTCCACGGCACGGTGTCACCCCAGTTGAAGAAGGTGCCGGACAGCGGCGAGGTGACCTTCACGGTGGGTGCGGTGTTGCCCACGGTGATCTCGCGGGTGAGCACCGCCGTCTTGCCGCTGGTGTCGGTCACCGTCAGCTTGGCGGTGAAGACGCCGTTGGTGGTGTAGGTGTGCGACGCGTCCCGGTCGGTCGCGTCGGTGGTGCCGTTGCCGTCGAAGTCCCAGGCGTAGGTGATGGTCTCGCCCGGGTCCGCGTCGTAGGAGCCCTCGGCGGAGAACTGCACGGTCAGCGGCGCCTGGCCGGAGGTGGGGCTGGCCTTCAGCTCCGCCACCGGTGCCCGGGTGCCCTTGGCGTAACGGATCACCGAAAGCGCGGCGTCCGGGTTGGCCCGGAAGAAGCCGTCGCCGTACTCCAGCAGGTAGAGGCTGCCGTCCGGGCCGAACTCCATGTCCATCGGGTTGTCGAAGACGAAGCCCGGCAGGAACTGCTCCACCCCGACCAGCTTGCCGCTGCCGTTGGTGCGCATCATGAAGAGCTTGTCCCGGGTGAACTCCCCGAAGACCACCGCGTCGTGGTAGTACTCCGGGAACTTGGTCTCGGAGGCCAGCGCGGCGTCGTACTTGTAGACCGGGCCGCCCATCGGGCCGACGCCACCGGTGCCGAGCACCGGCCACTGGAACTCACAGGTGCCGGCCGGCGTGCTCAGGTACGCCTCGGCGCAGGTGGTGGTGGCGCGGAAGGTGTAGTTGAGCTGCGGGTCCTGCACCGGCGGGAGGACCCGACGGCCGGTGTTGCGCGGCGAGTCGTTCACCGGCGCGGCGCAGTTGAACGCCCCCTTCGACTGCTTGGTCACGAAGTCGTAGTCGATATACGGCAGGGTCGGCGAGTAGCAGTACGGCCAGCCGTAGTTGCCCGCCTTGTTGGCGGCGATCCACCGACCGGTGCCCTCCGGCCCCCGGGCCGCGTTCGGCACCTGCGAGTCCGGCGAGTAGTCACCGATGTAGACGAAGCCCCGGGAGTCCACGTCGAAGCGGAACGGGTTGCGCAGGCCCATCAGGAAGATCTCCGGGCGGGTCTTGTTCTCCCGGTCCTCGGCCTCGGGGAAGAGGTTGCCGGCCGGGACGCTGTACGACCCGTCCGCCTTCACCTTGATCCGCAGCACCTTGCCCCGCAGGTCGTTGGTGTTGCCGGCGGAGCGCTGGGCGTCGTAGCCCGGCCCCTGGGTCGGCGACTCGTTGATCGGGGTGAAGCCGTCCGAGCCACCGGCGTTGGTGTCGTCGCCGGTGACCAGGTAGAGCAGCCCCTTGCCGTCGAACTTGACCTCACCGGCGACGTGGCAGCAGACGCCCCGGTCGGTGTCGACCTTCATGATCTTCTGCTCGCTGGCCAGGTCCAGGTGCGGCGTCGGCTCCTCGACCCACTTGAACCGGGAGAGCTGGTTGTGCCCCTTGTAGACGTCCCACGCGGTCGGGTCGGTGCTGGTCACCGGCGCGTCGGTGATGGGGGTGTCCAGCTTCGGGGCGTAGTAGACGTAGACCCACTTGTCGGTCGCGAAGTCCGGGCCGATGGTGATCGACTGGAGACCGTCCTCGTCGTGCTGGTAGACCGGGAGGGTGGTGATCACCGGGCTGGCGCCGGTCTTCGGGTCGTAGAGCCGGATCTCACCGGCCCGGGTGTTGTGCAGCACCCGACCGTCGGGCAGCACCGACAGGGTCATCGGCTCGCCCGGTTCGTCGTTGAGGATGACCTTCTCGTAGTTGGCCTTGACCGTCGCGCCGCAGTCGCCCTGGACCATGCCGGCCGACCACTGGATCGCGCCGAGCAGGTGCTTGCGGAACGCGCCGTTGGCGTACGTGTCGGCGGAGTCACCGAGTCCGGTGTAGAACGACCGGCCGCCCTGGAAGTCCTTGCACCAGGAGATCGGGTGGTCGTAGCCCATGGTGCCACCGGTGAAGGTCTTCTCGTCCACCGTGGCCAGCACGTGCGCGGTGCCCCGGACGTTTGTGGTGAAGTTGTACCACTGGTCGTTCAGACTGAGCTGCCGGGCGAGTGGCTTGCTCGCCGGGTGGACCCGGTCGGCCACGTCGATGGTCGCCGACCCGCTCGACGCCGTACCGGCCACTGTGGTGCCGACGATGTCGCGGTAGAAGGTCCACGACGGCTCGGCCTCGACCGCGGCGTGCACGCCGAGGTAGCCGCCACCGTTGCGGATGTAGCGCTCGAAGGCCGCCTCCTGGCCGCCGTCGAGCACGTCACCCGTGGTGTTCAGGAAGACGACCGCGCCGTAGCTGGCCAGGTTGTCGTCGGAGAAGGCGGTGGAGTTCTGGGTGACGTCGACGGTGAAGCCGTTGCTGCCACCCAGCGTGCGGATCGCGTTGACACCCTTGTCGATGGACGGGTGCCGCTCACCGTCGGTCTTGGTGAAAACCAGGACGCTTGTCTGGTCCTGGGCCGGCTGGGCCAACGCCGGGGCGGTCGCGGCGAGCGGGACGACGATCCCGAACCCTGCGATCGCGGCGAGCCATCGGTGTACCGATCTTGCCATCTGGTTCCTCCGGTGGGGGGACGATGTGCTACCTGCTCCGGGCGGGTGCCGGGGCCACCCGGGTTGGTGCGGTGCTGCGCCTCGCTCTCCGGTAGGGGGCGGGACGACGCCGGCCCGCCCCCGGTGCGGTTCGCCGACCGGGGAGCTGCCGTACGGCCATGGGGCCGCACGGCCCGTGCTACGGGCGCGCGAGGACGCGGCCCGGGGGTACGGGTCGGAAGAGGTGGCGCGGGGATGATTCGGCCCGGGGACCGGGATCCGGTCGGTTCCGGGTCTGCCGGGAGCCGGGTCGGACGGCCGCCGCCGGGGCGGGGCGCCGCCCGGTCGGGTCCGGGTCTGCCGGGGCGGGACCGGGCGGCGCGGCCCGGGTGGTGGGGGGGGGGGGCGGGGGGGGGG